>JBALWS010000070.1:0-22162 GCA_036960405.1 Halopseudomonas sp.
GTGGCCTTTTTGACGGCCGAAGCCTTTGACTTCGGTAACAGTGACGCCATTGATACCGGCTTCGGACAATGCTTCGCGTACGTCGTCTAGCTTGAATGGTTTGATAACCGCACTGATAAGTTTCACGTTTACCCTCCTTTGGGGCGTATGCGGGAGGTCTGCTGCCTCCCTGTTTGTGAGTATGAGCGAAATATGCACAGACTGTGCCACGAGTAATTTCACTGTATATCAGTATGTTATGGCATAGCATTGTTGGCTGTGAGCGAGCTGCGCGCCATTATGGTGCGTAAGGATTGTAATGTTGCTCTAAAATGGAGCGCTGTGTTATCGCTGCTGCCTTGTCCTGGTGCGGCTGTTCAGGCTGCTAGCAACAATTAGGTGGGGAGGCTGCTGAATATGCTGGAGGAGTGCCTAGTTGCTGACGCGGGCTTTTTTCTCGAGTACAAACTCGATTCGGCGGTTGTTAGCTCTGCCCTCTGGCGTGGTGTTTGTATCGATGGGCATCGAGTCGCCGTAGCCCGTCGCTGTCAGGCGCTTTGGTGAGATCCCTTTGTTGATGAAGTAGCGCAGCACCGTAGTGGCGCGAATCGCCGATAACTCCCAGTTCGACTCGTAGCGACTGCTGCGTAGGGGGACGTTATCGGTGTGGCCTTGGATGTTGATATCGAAATCGTAGCGCGTCTTGAAGGCTTGTAATAGGTTGTCGAGCACATCGTCAACGTGAAAATTTAATTGCGATGAGCCGGAATCGAACAGTGCCTGCCCTTTTACTTGGATAACAATGGTGCCTTCAATAGGTGTTTCAATATCGACATCGTTGGCGAGGTTTTTGTCGGCGAGTGTGGCACGCATCTGCTCGGCTAGAGCGCGCCATTGCTGACTGATTGCGGCCATAGGGTCGTTGGCAAAATGTTCTTGCTGGGCCTGTTTGGAGTTTGGTTTTGGAGGGGTATCGTCGATCTCTGCATCCAGCGGTGTGGGGGCTTTGCGCGGAGCATCCTGAGGCAGCGGGACGATGCTGTTGTTGGCTCCGTCATAGCTAAGGTTGGCTTGGATCGATTGCATCACTCGCTGAAACTTATCAATCTCAACAGTCGACATAGAGAACAGCAGGATAAAAAATACCAGCAGCAGCGTGACGAGGTCGGCGAAGGTAGTGATCCAACCTGCCCCGTCGTCTTGTTCCAACAAGGGGTTGTTGGGGCGCATCAGGCTTGGTTCTCTTGGATTGCGCTCCCGACCTTCAACGGCTTACGCTTGGCCTCGGGGATGTAGGATGACAGGCGTTCGTAGACGTTGGCGTAATGGTCGTTGGAAAGAATGCTGAGAGTGCCTTCGCGAATGATCTCCAGGTTGGTGACTTCCATCAGGGTCCGCGCTTTGAGCTTGCCCGCTATCGGTAGGAAGCACATCGATGACAGCAGAGAGCCGTAAAAGGTAGTCAATAGCGCCACCGCCATGGCGGGACCGATAGCTGCCGGATTGTTGAGATCGCTAAGCATCTGGATCAGTCCGATTAGGGTCCCAAGCATGCCGAATGCCGGTGCGTACATCGCCATCCGTTTGAATACATCCTGTACCACGAAGTGTCGGGTCATCAGTGAATCGATCTCTGTCTGCAGAGTTTTGCGAACCAGGTCTTCGGTAGAGGCATCGGCAATCAAGCTGCAGGCACGGCGTAAAAAAGTTGAATTGGTTTCAACTTTAGACAGTGCCAGCAACCCATTACGGTGGCTGATCTTGCTCAGCTGAAGCATGGTGTCGATCATTTTTTGTTGGTCGGTGTTGTCGCGGGTAAATACGATATAGGCGGCACGAAAGCCAGCGGTGACATCGCTGAAGCGAACCGTCAGCAAGGTCGCGGCCATGGTTCCGCCGACTACGATCATCATCCCTGGAATATTGACGAACAGGTCGGCATTGCCGCCTAGCAGGATGGCGCTAATTATCAGAGCTAGGCCGGATAAAAAACCCAGCGTTGAGGCGAAATCCATAGGGATTCTCGTTCCGATTAGGTGATCAACAAGACCGTTATTATGCCGTATTGGCCCGATGCCGTATTGATTCACATCAGCGATAGACTGGAAAGAGTCAGAGTTGGAACTAGAAAAAATCGTGGCGATGTGATTTATTAATCCACGGTTATAAGTTAAAGGCGTTCTTCATGCCTCGAGTTAGCGTTTCCCCTAAGTGCAAATGCTAGCCGTTTTGCTTATAGTCGCCTGCTTTTCTGCCGCGTATGATTTGCATGCAGGATTGTTGCACACCAACAGAGTGAATATTGCTGTACGCCGATAGGGTGAATAGGGACACTGTTGCTATAAAAAGTAATGAGGAGAGGGTATATATGACTCAACGGATCGCATTAGTCACTGGTGGAACTGGTGGTATTGGTTCAGCAATCTGCGAAGCACTCGCAGATCAGGGTATGAAGGTTGTTGCTGGTTATAGCAACGAAGAGAAAGCGATAGCTTGGCAAAAAGATCAGAAAGCAGCAGGCTATGATTTTTTAATCCAGCATGTTGATGTGACCAGCTTGGAGTCATGCCAGCAGGCCGTCGCCGCGATTAAAGAAGCGACCGGTGCTAGCGTTGATGTTCTGGTTAATAACGCCGGTATTACTCGTGATGGCTTCTTCAAGAAGATGGCTTGGGATCAGTGGCATGCAGTACTGAGCACCAATTTGGATAGCGCCTTCAACATGACCCGTCCGGTCATCGAAGAGATGCTGAACAACAAGTGGGGCCGCATCATCAACATCTCATCGGTTAACGGCGAGAAAGGACAGATGGGTCAAGCTAACTACTCTGCAGCTAAAGCGGGTCTTCACGGTTTCACCAAGGCGCTAGCTCAAGAAGGCGCGCGTAACGGTGTCACGGTTAACACCATCTCTCCCGGTTACATCCTGACGCCAATGGTTGCCAAGATTGATCAAGGCATCCAAGATAAGATCGTTGCTGGTATTCCGGTCGGTCGGATGGGTCAGCCTTCAGAGATTGGTCGTGCAGTTGCTTTCCTGGCAGCAGACGAGGGCGGTTATATCACTGGCTCTAATCTGTCTATCAACGGCGGTCAGCACATGCATTAATCGCAACCTTTGCGATATAAAAAAAGCCCCGGTTGGGGCTTTTTTTGTTTAGGCTGATTGGAATAAGCTGATACAGGGTCCGCGATTAGCGGACGTACTCGAACATCTTAACGACCTTTTGCACCCCGGTAGTATTGCGGGTGATATTGACCGCTTGCTTGGCCTGCGACTGGTTTACCAAGCCCATCAGATATACCACGCCGTTTTCGGTGACGACTTTGATCTGCATCGACTGAAGCGCCTTATCCGCCAGCATTTTGCTTTTTATCTTGGCGGTTAGCCAGCTATCGTTGGCGCGAACGATGGTCGAAGTGGGGCCAGTGACAGTTATCTCATTATGAATCTTGCGTACTTTACGGACCGCTCGAGTGACCGCTTCGGCTTGCTGGCGAGCCTGCTCGCTCGGTACTTGTCCTGACAGCAGGACGATGCCGTTATAGCTGGTGACCGAGATATGCGACTGCTTCAATTCATTGGATGCTTTGCCAATATTGACCAGCGTCTTTATTTCAATCAGCTCGTCATCGATAAAACTACCGGTGGTACGCTCTGTACTGTCTTCGGATAAGGGTTGCTCATGGGCGACATCCACCACGCTGGCGCAGCCTCCTAGAGTGATGAATAGGCCGAAAAGGATTGATAGAGATAGGTTGTTGGCACGCATGGTTATTGGTGTCCTCCAAAAAGTTGATGTTCGATCAGGTCGCACAAGGCGTGGATAATCAGTAGGTGTACCTCGTGAACCAATGCGGTTGACGAGGATGGAATACGAATTTCGACCTCTTCCGGGGTCAAAAGTGCCGCGATATCGCCGCCGTCTTCTCCGCTTAGGGCGATGACCGCCATGCCGCGCTCGTGCGCCGCTTGGATGGCCTGGATTAAGCTGGCCGAGCGGCCGTCTGGGCAAAGTGTTAGCAATATATCGCCGGGTTGGCCGATGGCGCGTACTTGCTTGGAATAGACATCGCTAAAATGGGAATCGTCGGCAATAGCGCTGAGTGTGGCGCTGTCGGCTCCCAGCGAGATGGCAGGCAGGCCTGGCCGTTCATGCTGGTAGCGGTTGAGCATCAGTGCGCTAAAGTGCTGTGACAGCGCCGCTGAGCCGCCGTTACCGCAACTCAAAATTTTGTGTTCGCCCATTAAGCAGTGAAACAATTGCTCACCTGCCAGGGCTATCTGTGGAGCATATGACTCGATCACATGCGCTTTGAGATCAATACTTTGATGAAAATGGTCGATGATGCGTTGTTGCAGTTCCATAAGGTGCCGTTTGGAATCGATTAATAAGCGTCAAAAGCGTTGCTCAACCACTCAATCTGGAGTGATTCGCTGCCATTATCGGGGTGACAGGCGACAACATCAAATCGACAGACGAGATTTTGGTATTGAGGGTGTTTTTGCAGAAAATGGGCCGCGGTACGGCTGATACGTTGCTGCTTACGGCAATCGACGCTTTCAGCCGCGCTACCGTATCTTGAACTCTTGCGAAACCGAACTTCGACAAATACTAAGGTCTGTTGATGTCGCATGATCAGGTCGATCTCGCCACCAGGAGCGCTGTAATTGCGAGTGATCGATTGTAGACCGCGTTTCTCTAAGAAGCGTTCAACCTGTAGCTCGATCTGTTCGCCCTGGCTTCTGCTCATTATCCGTACCGCTTCATCATCCGTTCCATTTAGGGTTCTAGACGATACAGCTTACCGTTGCTGATCCGAGTCCAGGGCTGATGGCGGCTGACTTGGCCCAATAGGTCGACCGATAGCTTGCCAGTCTCTCCCTGTAGATAGGTATTCGGCATCGCTTGAAGTTGGGGTAGATAATGGGCCAGTTTGTAGCTATCGGCTCCAAGGGCATAGAGTCGGCCAAAGCGACTGCGACTGTCTTCTCGGTACGTCGACAGTGTCGCCCGTAGCGGATTGTCGTGTTTGATGACCCAAGGCATAGCGTTAAAATGGATCCGGTTCAGGTCTTGGTAAGCAGCAGGGTCTGGATTGCCATCATACAGGTGCGAGGTGGCGTAAACCGGCAGATTGCCGGCGTAGTGGAAGGCCAGGGTAGGCTTGATCTGGCGGGCGTCTTTGTTGAGTGCGGTCAGAAACAGTAGCTCGATATCCTGACGTCGGCGCGGGTCAAATTCGAGCTTCTGGCCGAGGGTTTGGGCAAGCCGGGTAGCTCGAGCTTCGCTGCTATCGGTTGCCACCAGCTGGCTGATCTTTTCAGAGAAATCTTTCTCGCCAGTAAAGCGCTCACTGGCTGCGATCACTCCGCCAAGTTCTGTCCAGCGCTGCTCGAAGCTAGTGCGTATGCGGTCACCCCAAGTGGTGGCGGGGGTTAGGCTCAGTGCCACGCGATGACCATCGGTCCAAGCTTTATCAGCGCTTTGAATCGCTTCGTCTTCGTTGCGTAAGCCAAACTGGTAGAGGTTTAATGTAGAGGTGCTGCTTTCCACTGAGTTCAGCGCTAGCGTGGTAATCGGCAAACCAGGACGCTCGGTTAGCTGGTGCAGTTGAGTCTTGTCCAGTGGGCCGATGACCAGCTCTATCCCTTGCTGTTCCGCCTCCAGATAAAACTGTTTCAGATTGTCGATCGATGCGCTGTCAAAAAAACTGATCCGTGGCGCTGGCTGTCCTTGTTGGATCTGTTGGTAATGGGCCGCCAGGAAACCTTCGATGACCGCCTTTGCATGTCGTTTAAGTTTGCCCGATTGGGGTAATAGCACGCCGATATGGCGCGGTGCTTGGGTATTGAATTGCTGCAGTTGCTGAAATTCACTGGGCAGGTTGCTGGCGGCCGGGTGCATACCCCACAAACTGTACCAGTTGTTGAGTGATTCGCTGAGGTTGAGGATATCTTGTTCGATGCTGAGGTTGAGCTGGGCCAGTTCGAACCAGCCTTGCTCTTGATAGCTATTCTGACGCGCCAGCAATTCGGTCAGGGTGGCTGGGTCAAACTGCTGCAATCGCTGCCATATCTCCTGCGAGAGAGGCGCTTGTTGGTCTGGGATTGCCGATTCAGATTCATTGATGAGCGCTAGCAGTGTTGCCATTTCGTCGCCTAGCTGGCGAAAGCCGCCGCTACGGAGCTGGATATAGCGCTGATAGTCGAGCGGTTCTAAGGCGTTGGGCTGCTGGATTCTGGCGAGCCAGTCCAGGCTTTGCTGAGGCAGCTGTAGCTGGCTGCTTGCCTCGGCTTGGAGGAGCCAGAGCCGTGGCAGGCTGAGCTGCGGCAAAATCATCGGGTTGACTTGGTTGAGTAGATTAACTGCCGATTGGGGTTGTTGCAGCTGTAGCAGGCGCTCGGCGGCCTCTAGTGTATACTGCGCGCTGGCCAGCGGAGCGGCTGTCTCGGCTTGTAGCAGCAGTTGTTCGATTTCGGTCAGTTCACGCCCCTGCGGTTCGACCACCGAGGGTGCTGCAGAATCTGACGGAGGGGTGCTAGAGCAGCCCAGTATGAGCAGTGGCAGGGCCAACAGCAGTACGGCGTTCCCGCCTTTTAACAGCTTCACTATTATTCGACTCGTCTGTGCATCAATAGGTACCGGCGACTAAGTTGGACAGAACATGACAGATACCTGCCTTTATATTGTCTCTACACCGATTGGAAATCTCGGGGATATCTCAGCTCGGGCATTAGAAATATTGCAATCGGTACAACTGATTGCCGCTGAGGATACCCGCCATAGCGCTCGTCTGTTACAGCATTTTGATATCAGCACCCGGATGTGGGCGCTGCATGACCATAACGAGCGAGCGCAGGCCGATAGAATAGTACAGCGTTTGGCAGAGGGTGAAAACATCGCGCTGATCTCAGATGCTGGTACGCCGCTAATATCTGACCCCGGTTACCACCTAGTACGCAAGGTGCGCGAGGCCGGTTTTCGGGTGGTGCCGGTACCGGGCGCCTGTGCGTTGGTTGCCGCGTTGTCGGCGTCGGGATTGCCGACCAACCGGTTTGCCTTTGAAGGCTTTCTCCCGGCTAAGTCGCTGGCGCGTAAGCAGCGGCTGGAAGCGGTCGTTGACGATGAGCGGACGCTGATGTTTTACGAGTCGCCGCACCGTTTGATCCAATCGCTTGAAACCATGCTCGAGGTGTTCGGACCCGAACGTTATGTGGTGATGGCTCGAGAGCTGACCAAAACGTTTGAAACCATCCATGGTGATCAACTCGGTCGTTTGATCGACTGGATAAAAGCGGACTCTAACCAGCAGAAGGGAGAGTTTGTCTTGTTGGTCCATGGTGCTGAGGCCGAACCCGAGCAGGACGCGCTGACGGCCGAAGAGCAGCGAGTGCTGACCCTACTACTTGATGAACTCAGCGTTAAACAAGCTTCCGCGCTGGCTGCAAAAATCTGCAACAGTAAGAAAAAGAAGTTGTATCAGGCTGCTTTAACGCTTAAATCCGCTCAGGACTGAGTGCCTTGACTTGAGTAGCCACGCTAAAGCACGTACCATCGCGCCCAGAGTTCGCCAGGCAGTCGCCGCTACCTTCGGGTAGGGGAGGAAAGTCCGGGCTCCATAGGGCAGAGTGCCAGGTAATTCCTGGGGGGCGTGAGCCTACGGAAAGTGCAGCAGAGAGTAGACCGCCTAAGCAGCCTTCGGGTTGCCGGTAAGGGTGAAAGGGTGCGGTAAGAGCGCACCGCGTGGGTGGCAACATTCCACGGCATGGTAAACCCCACCTGGAGCAAGACCAAATAGGGATCCAATAGGCGTGGCCCACGCTGGATCCGGGTAGGTCGCTTGAGGCCTGTGGTGACGCAGGCCCTAGATGAATGACTGTCCACGACAAAACCCGGCTTACCGGCGAACTCTAACTTTTTCACTTCAGTGCTTTCAATGAGTTACAACTCAAATTATGAGGCGCTGAATAATGGTATAAAAACGGGTACGGAACCGTAAATCCTACCTTTCACTTCGCGGGAATACCTACTACTCCCGCTTCTTTGCCCCAAGTCATGCTCGACGAGTTTGCCCTTCTTTACCTGCTGAGGTGAAGAAAAGTCTTAGGACAGATTCACGGTCCGAAGCCCGCTCTCTTATTGCTCTAAAATTACCCTTATCAAAGTGATGATTGCGGATGTCAGCGAGCCTGAGATCGAGGAAATTCTCAAACCTCACAATCTTCATTCGATGACAACAAGCAGCCATTAATTTGGGTTCAGCCAGTAAAAAGAATGGCCTGCTATTGCAGGCCATTATCGTCAAGATCTTGCAGTTTGCTTAGCAAATTAACAGCTTTGTTTGCGTGGATTGCATTTCCCGCCTTTTCCTCCACCACCGCCACTGCTTGAGCCTCCGGTAACAGAGGTCTCTTTCCAGCTACTCCATGCGGAAACTCCGTAGCTGTTAGAAGCACGGACACTGTAGCGGAAGGTGCCGCTGCTGGAGCTATCGATGATAGAAACAGCTGGAGCCTCTATGGATGCTACGATGGTTGTTCCAGTCCATTTGCCATTCTTGGGGTGTAAGCTCTGGCGTTGTATCTCGTACTGGCTAGCTTCTGTGACTCCAGCCCAAGAAACGGTCGCGGTTCCGTTGCCATTATCAGAGGCGTCGATCAACGATGGAGCCTCAGGAGCGATGGCATTAGGGTCGCTAACATTGACAAGCTGGGTGTTGGAAGTGCTTGCGCCTTCGTTATCAGTCACCGTCAGAGTGATATTGAAGCTCCCTGCGACTTGATACTGATGACTCGGGTGTTGTGCACTACTTGAACTTCCGTCTCCAAAATCCCAGCTCCAGCTTGTGATCACGCCATCGCTATCGGTGGAGGTATCCGTGAATGAACAACTCATATCACTGCAGGTTGCAGCGAATACGGCTGATGGGTAAAGGTTTTGGGTGCTGCCCGTTGGAATAATCGTGCCTGAGATAAAGTACTGGCCCAGACTACCGTAGTCACTGTAGGGAGTCTGGATGTTGCCGACGCCCTCCACAGATAGGTAGTAACGCCCTTCGGTTAACTGAGCGGCGATAACTGCCTGAGTCTCATTGAGAGGGTCGCTAGTGGTAATGATATTGCCCGATTCATCGAGTAGAGATGCTTTAATATCGAGGTTAGCCCCGCGACGTACGCTGCGATAAAACGCATCCCAAGCAGGTGTGATAATTAGTGAAATACTGCCTGTTCCAGAATCGAAATAGAACATATCAATATCTGCAGCGTCACCGATGATGCCTTTGTTATCAGGAAGGTCATTATACGAATCGGTTTCAGGGTTGCTGGAAGCTATCGCTCCGTTGTTGTCGCTCACTAGAGCGCTAGCATTACTTTGCGAATCACCGTGGTCATCGAAGCGGTAACCGAGTTTACCGTCGATAATCGTTAGGTCATCTTGGCCATTGTTGGCTCCGCTGTATTCTCCTTTGCTCCATTGGGTGACATTCTTGTAGTAGCCCACCCCCATTATGGGAGCCCATGAAACCAGGCTGCTATCAGAGCCATGCCCAGTATAGTAGGACGCAGTGGCTGTACCATCGTGACTCAGTCCTAGGTTATGGCCTAATTCATGGGACGCGGCTTCTGAGATATAGGTGGTGCCATTAGCCAAATTGTTGTAATAAACAAGAGCAGGCGAGTAACGGCTGGCAAAATCTGAGCGGCCCCAGACATTCACATAGGCAACCCCACCAGCGCCAGCGGATGGCATGGCACGTCCGTTTTGATCACTGTCTGTGGTGATCAGAACACGGGCGACTTGAGGGCCGAAGCTGATACCAAGCGTTGTTGGGTCTTGGGTCGTGACGTCAATATCGTAAGGCGTATAGTCTTCAGCAATACGGTGCCATATTTCTGCGATACGTCCGGCTTCGTCAGTGTTAACACTAGTAGGGTTACCATCTAGATCAAACGCCTTGGCAACCAGTTCGCTATAGGATGAGTTCCAAGCGGTCCCTGAGATAGTGTGCCCATCAAAATCTAGAAAAACGATCTTGCTGGCATTGGGCTTGCTGTGCAGGGTAAATACTGTACTTGGATCTGCTGCGGCTACGGCTGTCGATGTTTGTGGTGTCGACGTTTCGGTAAGCTCGGGTAAATAGCTATCCGCATAGAAAACTCCGCCTTGACGGTCCACTTTAAGGAAAGCAACGTCTTGAGCTGGGAAGGTAAAATTGTGTAACCAGCTCATGGCTCGCTCTTTGGCTTGCGGGGCTAGGTTCTCTAATGCATTCCGAAACTGACCGGGAGGAAGGTCAGTGATCGTAAATGGGGAGCCTTTGCCAAACGCTCTTTCTGAAGGCTGGGCTTGGATTGTTGAAGCAATTAGAAATGTTAGCGCAACGCTAATCGTTGCAATGGTAAGGTGGCGGCGTGTTATGCCGGATAGGTCGTTATAGCCCATCATAGGGGTACTCCTAAACTTTACTTTATAACCCATCCTTGGTTATCCGTAACGGCGCGCATCCATTAAAGTTTAAGAGCTGACATCGGTATGTTCAGCTCATTAACGCAATCGAAAACAAAAAAATGGTTCTCAGGTGCCCCGATAGATTAGGTCAATCACCGAGCAACTTGAGCATATCATGGCTCCGATTATTCTATTCGCAATGTTGATGTCGAAAAGCAAACAGGTGTTTGAATGCTTATTGATCCCGCCAAAGATTGGGGGGAAGGGCTGCAATCTCATAAAATAAGAAGTGAAGATCAACTCGCCGATGATGCTTTTAAGCTATCTTGAGCAGGTACACGGTGTGGAACGCAGCAAGTATTAAGGGCTGAATCTATTGATTATTATATTTTAGAAAGGGTGCATCCTTCGATACATATGATCCACCTGCAAAAGCGGGGGACGGGGCTTTCATTTTCGGTTCCACATTTCTTCTGCTCTTGTACCTATTCTTGGTAAGCGAGAGATTAAGCATTGTCTTAGAACAGACCCCAGGAGTTTAGCCGTTGCAGTTGTTGCTGGTAAGTTGCCAGTAATTCACCCGCTTCAGGATCTGGCTCACTCATCTATGAAATGCGCTGACGTCGTTAAAGAACTTGCTCAGCCGCTTGTGCCTAGTCCATGCCATTTAAAGCATTTGTATCCTGTTTAACGCGGTCCTGTTTAATCTTGCCGACCTCTTTCTCAAGGATGCAGTTCTTCCATTCCTTGCCCGGACGACCTGCAACCAATTCACGCGCCTGTTCAATAGCAAGATCATTCTGATTTTGTGGATCTTTCTCTAGCAGATACGCAGCCATATCGAGCTTACTCATCTGCTGTATTGAAAGTGGTTCAAGGTTACCCCCAGCTTTCAAAGTGGCAGCCTGTAAAGACGTAGCAGTAAGAAACTGCGCTAGGATGACACCAATAATAAGAGGGGAATATCTCATTAATTTACCAGTAAAATAGGGATGGTCTCGATATCCTAACCAATGTTGATACCGAGATCTGTGACTTAGTTACAAAGCGGTGTGGATAGGTATCTATAACCAAAGAATCAAGTACAGCGCGTAGCTGACAGTGCAGCGGATAGGTAGTCAGCTGGATCAATCAGACCGGTTCAAGCGGTAGGTGTATTGAGTCGATGTTTTCAAAAAACGTATTGAAGAGCTATTGGTGGATGATCCAACGGTTAATGAACAGTTTCTTTTAACGGTGCGACGGCCTTACTCCACGATTTTTTGGGTTCTACTGCAGTTCTGCTGGTCTCAGCTTTCCCTCGACTCTTTGCCGCCTCAAGATCAAATCCCTCCAATTCCAGCAATGCTATAGCCAGACCTTTACGGATTGATTCTAAGATTTTGGTCAAGCCCTTTTGTTCTGCGTTCAACCCGTCACGACTTGAGAGTTCTTGAAAGCACATCAGCGCAACATCGAGAGCTTTGGCCAAGCTGTCTGAATCACCAGCTATGCAGTACTTATTGATTCTATCTCTGTACTCAGCAGGAAGACTTTGAATTGCTTCAAGCGTAGTAGCCATATTATCCATATACCAAAGCCCTATAAGTATGATCATCCATTAATAAGTTCTTATAACACAAACGCTTGCTTTAACTCACCTTTAATCATTGATCAATTCAAGTGATTCGAAAATAGCGGCGGCGCGAAGTAAGGAGTCGAGCAGATGGGTATGTACCATGGGTAATTGTCCCCACCATACCCCGAGGCCATCATTCTGATCTTGTGGAAGGGGTTAGATAAGCTGAAATGGGTTGAGGTAGTAGGTTTGTGCTGTTCAATAGTGGGCTTGGGTAAGTATGACGAAGGTCTCCTTCTGGCTCCGTAGCAGGCATATCCTCACTTGCTATGGCTGCGGTGTCCCTACCAAACTAGGAAACTGATGATTGCAGTTTTCTGGTCGCTTGGCTCCTATCACATGGAGTCCTTCACGCTCTAATGATCTGTAAAGGGTTGGCCTTGATACATTAAAGCGGCGCGCCACTTCGCGTTTGTTCAAACCATCGACTTCAATCATGGAAAAAGCGCGCTTGATCTCATCTTTGCTCAGACTACGATGCCTTCCCATATTCCATCCTTACTTAGGTGTAATGCTGATTCGTATCAATCACATTGCGATTAGAACAGAAAGAAGTCAAGTTGGTAGTAATTATCAATTAATATTGTAGGTATGTAGCTAAAACAGCTAAGCCACCTAAATGGCATGAGAAAAAAATCGCTTAAGCAAAGGATAGTGCGATGTGTAGATGGAGCTACCGCAGCATAGCGGTTCTAAGTATGACCACAGGGCTTATCGCCTGTACCTATCAATCCGATGCTAACGCATCCGACCCAGCCAATACTTGGCAAACTACGGTGAACTTGCAGCAGCACGAGATCGGTCGTTGTGAGCTGAGTAGCAAAGCGGACCACCATACGCTTTCGCTCAATGGCCTAGGAAACTTCGTTATCACGGTCCATCAAGGGCCTGACATCACTTATGAGCTACTGGTTGATCAGAAACTCTTTCGCGGCGATCTCCGATTACCTGCTCGGGCCAGCGATCGTATCCTTCTCTTTGATACGGTAACCAGTCAATCACTACTGAATTCGGTAGCGTCTGGAGACGTCCTGACTCTCGTGGAGAAATACGCGCTCAACAATAAAAAGTTGCGTCATGACTTCAAGCTGGTGAGTTTCAAGCCCGCGTATCAAGAATATGAGCGCTGTTTGTCTAAAAGCTAGAATCAACATTAAAGCAGACCATATTGAGCGCTTTCAAAATGCCTGTCTCGGAATCATAAGTTAGAGTCTGTTAAAAGCTGGTGAGATGTGGCGCAATGCGCGCTTAGCTGACACTACAAGCCCAATAAATGACTGCTTCTGGTACCGGATGAAGATTGAATACGGTACTTGATCCGTCACTGTTACCTTGTTAACTGCTGTTGGCCAGATAACCCGCAAGCTCTAGTTCGGTAAGCGGTTGGATATCGGGCATCGATTGCAATAATTCAGACGAGCGCGTCCAAGGGTAGGGCTGCTGATCAAACCAGTGCATCACTGCGGGCAGGGCTTCGTCGGGTAGTATTGTCATAGTATCGATCACGATAGTCAGCTCGCAAGCGAGCTGTGGGGGCTGATCCTCAAAGCGCCATCGGTAGTCGCCGAATCCAACTCGTAACGCTCCTGACACTTTTTCGGTCATGCAAACCAGCCAGCGGCAGTTAAGCGTAGTGGAGGTTTGCTGCAACGTGTCGGCTAGGCAGAGGGTGTAAATGTTTTCGTAGGTGCTGTTAAATTCACACACCAGTGTCTGAGTAATTTGCTCCACACCGCTAACATCAGCAGGAAAGGATATGTTGTCGGTTTGCACATCCATCTTGAGCGTTGCCTGCTGAGAAAAAACAGCCTCCATCAAGTGAGGCTTATTGTTGTCTTTAGCTTTGATGTAGCGGCTCACTCGCTGTTGATGATTATTGTTCATAGAGTTCTCTTCGGTTGGATTGGTGGCTTTAGACCCGGGTCGGCACGACCATGACTGGTCTAGCGGCGTATTTAATCACTTGGCGGGTAGTCCGGCTGCTGCGGCCAAAGCTATTGTGTGAGCCGATCAGAATGAGATCGGCATTAAACTTATCGGCCGTTTCCACAATGACGTCGGAGCGATTGCCTTCGCCGACGATTTGCTCGATATCTATCTCTGGCACCCCGTCTAGCCTTTCTAATTCCTCCTCGTAGAATTTTTGTACCCGTTGTTTCATTTTTTCTTTAACTTTTTTAAGCCCTTCGTCGTGGACTGTCTTGATAATATCTTTGGGAAGGTATTTCTGGATTAATACTTGGCCGGTTTCGCCAATGGGTTCCACGACATGCAACATAATAATTTTTGCTTGGTATAAACTGGCCATCTTAACCGCTTGGCGGAACACCGGACGGGTGTGTTTGCCTAAAGACGAAGTATAAAGAATGGTTTTTATTTCTGGTAAAGACATGAGGTTGCTCTTTGTGTTGGTGGTATATAACTGTTTTATTAAATCTGTGTTTGATAAGAGTGGTTTGAATCGCTGCTCAGTTTTAAATAAATACCCAGTCCTGCCAGAAGTGCAACGGCTGCCATTAACATCCATACCGCGTTTACGACCTGGACCCCACTGCTTTCAGTAAGTAGCGATTTAAACATAAGCAGCAGGGACTCAATCGATACCGCAATAACAATAGCAGTCATAAATCTTGATATGGTTCGGCGTGAAGAGTCGTGATGATGGATATCTTTGTTCTCCAGCACTTCTTCCTCGATGATGGTTTTTCCTAAATCGAATATCGCCAGCCATAGTGTGATAAAGATAACGATGCCGAAAGCATCGGCGGTTATATCGCCTTCGAATTTTAACAGCGTGAGCAGCGATTCCCCGGCGGTGTATAGCAGCAGTATTGCAACGATAACTAGAAATCCACCAATGACCGCATAGATAGAACGAAAAAATGGATTGATGCGTAGTCTTATACCATCGCCTGTTAAATAAGCGATTAGCCGCTGCAGGTTAAAATTAAGGATCAGATAACCTTGGTTGTTGCCGTCGTTATAGGGAACGCCTGGGCACTAGAAATTACCAGTTGATGGGTAGCGCTAGACAGGTAGGGTTCGGTAACGATCACTTTGTCGCTGCTGTTGCGCGCCGTTACCACGTAAGGTCGGTGGCTCCGATCACGCCCTTTTCCCGGTTCTCGGTACTTACGATTGCTAACGTACGGGCTATATACCGTATCCATAAGCTGTACGCCGTCGCTGTCCAGGCTATAAATTAACTCAACAAATGGATAGTTTTTGCTCAGTCGGGTGATCGTTTCTGTTTGCGCGCTCGGGTTTAGCATCAAACGATCATCACTGATGCTGGTCATCATAGATTCCATTAAACTATGAATAACGCTTTGGTATGTATGGTAATTCTCAATCAACTTTAAGTGATTGTTATTATTCATGCTATCGCCGTTATGATGACGCTGTTGATGACTTTGCCACTAATGATTTAATTTGAAGAACGAATAAAACCTGGCTCGTCTTCATCATAAATTTTTGAGTTAACTAGGGAGCTAGCCGTTAGCTTCGGTTGTTTGGTTTTGTTGTCTGCTTGGTTATTAATCGTTTTAATACGGTTGTTAATTGAATCGCTAGCATTTGGTTTAGCGCTTTTGGTGCTCATGTGAAAAAATTCTCAATCCGGTATCGATTGAATGTCATCAGCCTTAGGTATGTGCAATGCTGTTTACATAACAGGCGGCGTGGGTTCTATTGCGGAAACTGAGTTCTCTGCAGGTTCTTGATAAATAAAATTTTACTGTATTAACGCTGAGCGCTAATTTTTTGGCTATGAAACGGTTGCTGTTTCCTTCGGCAAGGCAATATAAGATCTGGCGTTCTCGCTTGGATATGTCGGCTAAATCCGGATTGAACAGTTTCTGCAGGCTTCCCGCTATGCTGTTCTAATATTTATTAGAATAGGGTTGGTCGATATAAGCTGATAAAGATTTATGAGTATCTTCTAAGCTGATATTTATTGGCAAGCAGGTTTCGACCCACTGAGCGTTCATATACGATCTATGGCGCTTACCAAATATCGGAGAGAATAGAATGACTGGAATAGATTTTATCGATAATCCCTCCAATAATGGAGCGAGCGTGCCCTCTCTGTCCTGGCAGCAGCGTAGGCAGATAATCACTAGGTCCTGATTGTTGGTGTCGTTCAATGCTGTATGGGTATCAAATTCAATAACCCTGAGTGACGGGCTTATTTCACTTAGTACCATTTTAACGCCAAGCCGATATAGCGGCTCGTCTCCGATTATCAGCACCCGCTGGATCGAGCTTGATGCCGATGAGTCATCCTTAGCTAGCTTGCTCTTCATTTCTTAATTCAGCCGGTTGTGATGAATGCTTATAGCTAGGTTTTAGAGCTAAATCTCACGAATCTTGTTAACAACAAAAGTAACCATCGCCAGGTTTCTACTGGGCTCAGATTTGATTTCGCTTACCAGGTTTTTTAAACGGCCCGCAACGTTTGATTTTGCGATGAATGCGGAAAAATCAGCAAAGCTGTTCAAGCTTGGGTCTGCCGCGATGATCCGCACCACGTTGTCTAACACTCCCGCATCAAGGTCTTGAAGTAGCGCTTGCTTGGCTTTTCGATGCCATCTGTCGAAGGCGGGTAAGAGGTCGATCTCGCGGCGTAGCCAGAACAGCTGCAGTTGGCTGTTCAAGGCAAAGAAGGCGGCGGTGGCGACACTAAGATCACGCTGGCTGGTGGCGGCAATCTTGGCGATATCAAAGCCGTAATAGAGAAATTCGAGCGCGCCGACTCTTGATTGCGTCGTCGTCAGCGGTGCCTCGCTTTGCTCGCCTGCCGCCTCATCGGTTTGACCTGGCTGCAGCTGGTTCAGTTGCTCGCGGGTATGGCCGATCGCTTGTTTGAAGTGGTCGATGATTGCCGGCGTCTGCATTGACCAATCGGCGTTTTTCAGCAACCAGTGAGTGGCTTTTTCCAGCGGATGGTGGATCTGTAGCTGCAGCGCCATCTGTTGCTGGTTGGATATCAGAAATCCCATCTCGTCGATCTCTTTGACGATCTCGGACACGCCTAGTGCCTCGCGTGCCACGGTGTATGAGCGAATCCATTGGCCGCAATTGGTTTGGACATCTTCCAGCAGCAAGATGCTGAAGGTAGACCCCATGCGGTTCATCACTTGATTGGTCAGCTGGGCGGCGAGGATCTCTTTGCGTAGCGGATGTGAGGCGATCTCGCTGCGATACTCCTCATGCAGTTGCTGCGGGAAATAGCGAAACAGCTCCTCGGCGATTTTGGTGTCGTCGATCACGTCCGTTTCTATCAGTTGTTCGAACAGCCGGCTCTTGCTGTAGGCCAGCAGGACCGCAATTTCGGGGCGAGTCAGCCCCTCCTTGTTGGCGATTCGCTGTTCGATTTCGGCGTCGTCTGGTAGCTGTTCTAGCTGCCGATCCAGTCGTCCTTCACGCTCGAGCAACTGGATTAACTGGCCATGCTTGGCGATAAAGGCCGATGCAGTTTGGTTGGACTGGCTGAGCATCTTGCTTTGCTGGTAGTTGTTGCGCAGTACCAGCTCGGAGACCTCGTCGGTCATCGCATCGAGTATCCGGTCCCGTTCTGCTGCGCTGATGCGACCGGCGTCAACCAGTGGGTTAAGCAGGATCTTGATATTGACCTCGTGGTCGGAGCAATCGACCCCGGCAGAGTTGTCCACCGCATCGGTATTTATCAGGCCTCCGCAGCGGGCGAACTCAATCCGTGCTTGCTGGGTGAGCCCGAGGTTGCCGCCTTCGACCACCACCTTAGCGCGCAGTTCCGCTGCCGCTACCCGTACCGAGTCGGTGGCACGGTCCCCCACGTCTTGGTCGCGTTCATGGCTGGCGCGGACGTAGGTGCCAATCCCGCCGTTCCAAATCAGATCGACTTCGGCTCGCAAGATGGCGCGGATCAGCTCGTCTGGGGATAGCTGCGTAAGGCTGTCGGCTAACCCCAATCGTTGCCGAATCTGCGGCGTAAGCGGGATCTTTTTGGACGTGCGTTCGAACACACCCCCGCCTTGGGAGATCAGTACAGAGTTGTAGTCATTCCAGCCGGATCGGGGCAGTTTGAACAGTCGTTGCCGCTCGTTGAAGGAGGCTTGTGGAGCCGGGTTGGGATCGATAAAGATATGTCGATGGTTGAACGCCGCCACCAATAGGATCTGGTTGGATAGCAGCATGCCGTTGCCGAACACGTCACCCGACATGTCTCCGATCCCGGCCACCGTGAACGGGGCGGTTTGGGTATCGTGCCCCAGCTCTTTGAACAGTCGTTTGGTCGACTCCCAAGCGCCGCGCGCGGTAATCCCCATCTTCTTATGGTCGTAGCCATGCGAGCCACCCGAGGCAAAAGCATCGCCCAACCAAAACCCTGCGCGACAAGCGATCTCGTTGGCGGTGTCGGAAAAGGTCGCGGTACCCTTGTCGGCGGCTACTACCAGGTAGGCATCGTCGCCATCGTAACGGACAACATTTGTGGGAGGGACGGTCGATCCGTCGACCCGGTTGTCGGTCAGATCCAGCAGGGCGCGAATATATGCCGAGTAGGCGTGGCGCACCTGCTGCATTTTTAGTTCAGGGTCGGCCTCATCCTGCAGTGTTTTACAGATAAAGCCGCCTTTGGCTCCGGTGGGTACGATGACCGCGTTCTTGACCATCTGCGCTTTGACTAAACCCAGCACTTCGGTGCGGTAATCCTCCATCCGCTCCGACCAGCGCAGCCCGCCCCTGGCCACTTTACCGCCGCGCAGGTGGACGCCCTCTACTTCGGGGCCAAACACAAAAATCTCAAAGGCGGGGGCCGGCTTTGGCATCATAGCGATCTTGGCCGGTAGTAATTTAAACGCCAGACAGCGTTGGTGATCGCTCCACACCTCATCGCGGAAAAAGTTGGTCCGCACCATCGCCTCGATCACGTCGATAAAACTGTTGAGGATTCGGTCGTCGTCGATCGACTCAACGGCTTCGATCTGGTTATCCAGTTTTGCACGCAGTGCGGTTAACTGCTGTTCAGAGATCGGGCTGGACGGGTTGAACTTGTGGCCAAAGAACTCGGCAATCGCGGTGGCGACATCGGGGTGGCGACACAGGGTCGCTTCCATATAGGCCAGACTGAACGGCAGATTGATCTGCAGCAGGTAGCGGCCGATCGCACGTAGCAGCACGCAGCTACGTAGTTCTAAACCACAGAGGGTAATCAGTTTGTTGAAGCCGTCGTTATCGACCGCTCCCTGAGAAATGGCAAGCAAGGTCTCGCTAAATTGGGCTTGCATCGGTTTTGACGTCAGCAGCTTTTGCGCTTGAGGACGCAGCCTCAGTTTGACCTGCCAATGTTGCTTATCGGCGTGGCTGGAGGAGGTCAATACTTCAACCCCGAGATTTTCGACCATCGGTAACAGGTCCGATAGCACCACCAGACTACCGCTTCCGATAACCGCCAGCTCAATGCACTGTTGCTCGGCAAAAGCTTCGCCAAACTGGCAGCTTTGAATCAGAGATGTGCTTGTATCGGTACCATCTTTACTCGCACCCATTTGCGCTTTCATGGCCTGTCTAAACCTCTTGATGGGCGTTTATACCCAAGTATGTAATGGAAAAAATGCGTTAATCATTTGTACGGTCAGTGCACAGTTTTTGGACCGGCTAACTGATAGTAGTTTTATTTAGACCAGCCATGAGGCTTGGCGGTTTTCTTTGGGCAAAACTCTCCTGTACACGCTCACAGGAGCGTGCATGACATAGGTAAATGGGACTGCTTAGCAGGTTGTAGGTTTAGACCAAGGCCGTCAGCGTTGGCGCTGCGGCCCTGGTGATGGTTATCGTTGGCTCATGCTCGTCGGTAGGTAGGTAACGATCTCCGGAAACAGATAGATCAATACCACGGCAAACAAGATCAGCAGGAAGAACGGTAGCGCGGCGCGGGCGACATACAGAATGTCCTTGCCGGTTAGCGACTGGATCACGAATAGATTGAAGCCCACCGGCGGTGTGATCTGTGACATTTCGACCACCAGCACGATGTAGATACCAAACCAGAGCAGGTCGATACCTGCCTGCTGCACCATCGGCAGTACCACGGCAACGGTCAGAACCACCACTGAGATACCATCGAGGAAGCACCCCAGCGCCACAAACAAGAAGGTCAGATAGATCAGTAGCACCCCAGGAGACAACGACATCTGGCCGATCCATTCCGCCAAGGCTCTGGGGATGCCGAGAAAGCCCATTGCCAGGGTCAGAAAGTGCGCCCCGGCCAGAATCATTCCGATCATGCAGGAACTTTTGACCGCCCCAGTCAGGCTTTCAGCAAAGCTGCTCTTATCCAGAGAACCGGTGACACCGGCCAGAAACAGCGCTCCCACAACACCTAGCGCGGCGGCTTCGGTGGGGGTGGTTAAACCTCCGTAGATCGAGCCCAGTACGAAACCGATCAAGCCCATGATTGGCAGTAGCAAGCGCAAGGCTTTGACCTTTGCGGCAAAGGAAACATGGGTTTTGTCGTGTTTGGGTACGCCGTCTTTGTTCAATAGAGCCCAAACGACGGTATAGCCCATAAACAGTGATACCAGCAGCAAACCGGGCAACGCGCCAGCGATGAACAGGCGACCGATCGATACCTCAGCGGCAACGCCGTAAACAATCAGAATGATCGAAGGCGGGATCAGCAGCCCCAGCGTGCCTGATCCTGCCAACGTGCCAACTGCCATCTTATCGCTGTACCCTTGCGCCTTGAGCTCGGGCAGAGTCATGCGACCGATGGTCGCGGCGGTAGCGGCGGAAGAACCCGACACAGCGGCAAAAATACCACAGCTGAGTACGTTTACATGGAGTAATTTCCCCGGCAGCCCGCTTAGCCAGGGGGATAGCCCTTTGAACAGGTCCTCGGATAAGCGGGTACGAAACAGTATCTCACCCATCCAGATAAACAGCGGTAACGCGGTCAGCGACCACGAAGTGCTGGCTCCCCAGGTTGAGGTGGCAAACAGCAAACCGATCTGCTCGTTGCCCGACAGTAATAGTCCCAGCACACCGACGCCAAATAGTGCCAGGGAAACCCAGACTCCCAGTGCCAGCATCAGCAGCATGAACACCGCCAGGGAGATTGCGATAACGGTCATGTCCATTAAATTTCCTCCAGGTGAAGTTCGCCTTCGTGGGCTTTGTACGACGGGGTATGCCGTCTTAGCACCGAGATGACATCATCCAAAATCGCTATGTTCAACATGACAATGCCCAGTGCGACGGGTACCTGAGGCATCCAGATAGGGACCGATACATAACCCGATGACACCTCTTCGAAGATGTAGGATTCCCACACCATGTGTACCGAGTAGAAGGACATGAAGCTGACCAGGAGCAGACCAAAAATCAGTACCAGCAGCTCTTGGATGTAACGCGAGCCGCGGGTCCAGTGCTGGATAACCAGGGTGACGCGGATATGTCCGCCCTGACGAAAGGTATAGGCCAGCCCGAAAAAGGTTGAGGCGGCCAACGCGTAACCGGAGAAATCTTCTGCCGACGGCACGATAAAGCCGAGCAGCCTGCCTACGATTTGTGCGGTAATAATCAGCGTAATCAGGACAATACTGAACCCCGACATATACCCGGATGCTAGATAAAGCTTATCGAGTAGAGAGCGCATAGTAACGACCTTGTGTGGTTGGCCCTGCAGCGTTCGCAGGGCCGTTAGCGGCGCGGATTACTGGTTGAAGTTGGTCAGAATTGCTTCGACTTCGGGCGCTTCGGCTTTCCACTCCTCGATCATGGTGGCACCGATCTTGTTTAGCTCGACCATCAGTTCGGCCGAAGGCTCGGATACGACGATGCCTTTTTCGGCTAGCGTCTTGGTATCCTCGAGCGCTTTACCGCGCACGCCGGCCCAGCCTTTGGCTTCGGCAGCGGCGGCTGCATCAAGGATGACCTGTTGGGTCTTCTTGTCGAGGCGTTTGAAAGAGCGCTTGTTGACCACGACGACGTTCTTCGGGATCCAGGCGCGGACATCGGTGTAGTGGCTCAGGTAATCCCAGGCCTGACCATTCACGCCGGTCGAGGGAGACGTGATCATGGCGTCGATAATGCCGGTGCTGAAGGCTTGGGGAATTTCGGGTACCTGAAC
>JBALWS010000227.1:0-2654 GCA_036960405.1 Halopseudomonas sp.
GCGCATTGCCGCGCGGCATAACCAGCGCAGCGGAGCGGATGTCGAGGCTGAGCACTCATCAGCCAACAGCAACGGGGTAAATACCGGTCCTGGCTGAAATTCAAAGCGCTGTTCGTGGGCATTAAAAATCGATGCACCAATGATATCAGCCGGTAAAAGATCGCTGGTAAACTGAACCCGGGTACATTCAATCCCGAGCACACGCGCCAAAGTCTGAGCCAGCGTGGTTTTGCCCATGCCGGGTAGATCTTCGATCAGCAAGTGACCGCGAGCAATCAAACAAGCCAGCGCCAATCGAACCTGGCGCGTTTTCCCCAAGACCACGGTTTCAATCTCGGCTATGGCCTGATTGATCGCGCGTTGATCATCGTTATCGAGATGGGGTTTGAGTCGTTCTAAGCTCATCAATGGCTCCGCATACGAGGTCTCAGGTCAGGAAAAAATAATCCTGGCGTCATTTAACATGACAGGGATAGCTTATCAGTATCAATCACACACAACGCAGCGAGCAGTTCAACGCTTGAATACCTGGTCAAGGCCTTGTTGTACCTGCAGTGCTTGATTTAATGCCTGCTGTGTTTGAGGAACTTGGAAGCACTCGGCTCCCTTAAGCATAGCCAGAGATTTACGCACCTGAACCAACTGCCAGTGCAGCTCTTTGAGCATCACCTTAATCTCTTCAACCGCGGCATAGCTGGTTTGATCAGAACTGCTTTTAATTTGGCCCAGCCACTGACTTAAACTGGCTGCTAACAAGCCCGACGATGCCACCGCAAACCAACAACCCTGCACCAGCAGAACCGCGCTCCGTATTCGGCGTTGGTCGCTGTCTTCTGGCAAAAATTCCAGTACCTCAGCCAGCGGTTCAAAACAACTGTTGAGCTGTTGATGGGCACTGATCAAACTATCAATTTCTGCCGCAACCTCTTTGTCTGACAACATCCGCCCCGGTTGCAAACCGGCAGAGCGGATCATGCTGAACAGAGCCCGGTAACACTCAGGGTCATAACTGCGGCCGTTGAATTGGATGATCGGTAGTAGGTTGGCTAGATTGCCACCACTACTGGATAAGCGAAGCATTCGAATCGCACAGATACTGTCGGCTATGGCCACGATCTGGCCGACAGTACTGAGTTTCTCTTCAAACTTTCCTACCGGATAACCGGTACCGTCACGGCGCTCATGATGCTCCAACGTCGCCCGCGCCACCATCGGTGACAAACCCGGAATCTGTTTAAGAAACAGCTCGCCAATCAACGGATGGCTCTGGATAGTGCGCCAGTCATCGGGGGTCAGTTGGCCTTTTTTGTCGAGGATGTCACGGGATATATGCAACATCCCGGTGTCGTGCATCAGCCCAGCCAAGAAGGCATCGGATATCTGCTGCTGAGGCAGATCCATCTTGTGCGCCAACGCCATCGAAAACCAGGCGCAAAACAGCCCTTTTTCGAAATCGTGAGGGCGCTGCATCGACAGTACCGTCAGCTTCTGTTTCAGTAACGAATAACCGTCATAGACCGAGCAAAGTTCACGCAACAATAGTTGCAATGTCTGCGCATGATGCACGGTTTCACAATCAGGGTAGCGTTTAAACAAGCTGGAAAATGCCTTAAATAAACGCCCTGCGTCGATCACATTTTCGAGATTAACCGAGTGTTCCAGTGGCCGGGTCAGTTTATGCTTAACCACTTGGTCCGCCATCTTTTCACTGATGGGAGTACCCTTTTTAACCAGCAACACACCCTTCTCGTTGCGGATATCTTCGGTCGCCAAGACCTGGTTTTTTTGATTTACCTGGGACAGATGGTGCGCATAAGCATCCCCAGGCTGAGCATTCGACAGGGTCATATCTCTACCCTTATACAACAAAATAATTAAGGTTCGATCTGTAACGCTAAAGGATCACGAACCACTACTGCTTTCAAAAGTTGGCTGCGCCCGCGAATATTTATTTGGGCCGTTTCCAGTTGCGACAATAATACGCCAGATTGGTTGGCGGTTTCTTGGGATAAGATCAATGAAACATCATATTTTTTCGTCGCTGACTCGAGTCGTGCGGCGGTATTGATGGTATCACCGATCGCAGAAAGAATCGGTGCCTCTGGCGGCCCCATTGTTCCGACAATCGCCTCACCACTATGAATCCCTATACCAACGCGTAACGGCTGCTGCAGCTCTGAACCTAAGCGCTGATTTAGCTGCTGCAACCGTTCGAGCATCTGTTGGGCACCGCGAATCGCTTGCTTGGCTCCCGTCGGATAATCGCTGTCCAGCCCATACAGCGCCATCAAACCGTCGCCGTTAAACTGGGCGTAATGACCACCGGTTTGGTGCAGGGCTTCAGCCATTTCGGCAAAAAACTGGTTCAGAATAAACACCACATCGTAAGGTAAACGCTGCTCGGCCAACGCTGTCGATCCGCGCAGGTCGATAAACAGCACCGACACCTGCTGCTCTTGACCCTCTACCCCTCCCGGTTTGCGAACATATTGCAGGCCCAACTCTGGCGGAATCAGCGGCACTATCGACAGATCATGATGCAATTGCACCTGGCAAGCTAAACGCACATCCGGCTCAACGTTAATCCCTGCCAACGCGACACGCTCAGACTCCGATGGTGGATCAAGCTGATCCAAACCTTTAACCACTCGAAC
>JBALWS010000228.1:0-2652 GCA_036960405.1 Halopseudomonas sp.
GTACCAGGTGCCGCCGATTAACTGCATCTTCTCGGTTAGGTTAAAGGCAACGAAGTTCTCAGAGTTAAGACCCTGCTCTTTCCAGTTAGGATTGGTGGTTTTGGCACCGTTCATCACAACGAAGTCAGGCTCGTAGCTGTTGAGTTCTTCATCACTTGGGCGAATAAACATGTTTTTGACAAAATGTGCCTGCCAAGCCACTTCGGTAATGAAGCGAACGCTTAAGCGGGTGTCATCGTTGGCGCCGCAGTAAGTATCAACAACAAATAGTCGCTTGCCAGAAAGTTGCTTGCTCACGAGCTGCTTGAGATCGCTCCACACTTCTTGAGTGATCGCTTTGTTATCGTTTTTACCCTGGTCAGACCACCACACAGTATCGCGCGTGGTGTCGTCTTTAACGATGAATTTATCTTTAGGGGAACGGCCTGTAAAAATGCCGGTATCAACCGATACCGCACCTAGCTCGGTGACAGTTCCTTTTTCATAGCCAGATAGGGAGGATTTGGTCTCTTCTTCAAACAACTGCTCGTAGGAGGGGTTGTAAACAATCTCTTGTGCGTCTTGGATACCGTATTTGGCAAGATCAATCGAAGGACGGGCCGCTGACATCTGTTTCTCCCAGGAGTTCTGTAATTTTAGGTCTTTGCTGGTCCGCACAAGCCGCTCCATACGGCTTCCTGCTACCGAATGCGCTAAGCGATCGAGGTTAAAGTGGAGGCTGTAACACCCCTCGAGTTATTGACCGTCTTTAGCGCAAGAGGTGCATTATATGTGTTACGAAAAATCATTCAATCGTAATGCGAAGAAACCCGCTTTTTTTGAACAAAAGTTGAGGATTGCAACGGGGAGTCGATCCTGGGCAAGCAACATAAAGGACAAAAAATATTTTTACTGTTTGTCGCATTTTTTTAGTCATATCGAGCCTTGAATGCGCTCTGGATATATCAGCAAATTCTTGAGTTTCAGGCTTAATCGGGGCTTCAGCGATTTGCTCACAGCTTCTGTGTATAACTCTGTGGGTGAAAACGGTTGGCTTGCCTCCAGGCCCCATGTTTTGGGTTGTTGTCACGGATTGGTTAAAAAATAACCAGTAAATTTTATATTCTTAAAATCAGTGCCTTACACGTGTCAATAGAGTCTGTTGTGTTTTTTGATGCAAAAAATGCTGTGATTAAAAATGCTTCAAGTAAAAGCGCGATTTATGTGAATAATCATCTTGACACCATCATGGGGGAGGCTCTTTTTTTGACTATAGGGCTCTGGTATTTGGCTGTCATATCTGCTCGTAAGGCTATTAGTCTAACCCTCGCTCTATGCTAAGCTTGCCGATCTTTTTGTTATCGGTAGTTTTTTGTCTCATGCATATTTATCTAGCCCCCATGGAGGGACTGGTTGATCCGATCATGCGGGATCTGATCAGTCGCATCGGTGGTATCGATCGTACCGTTACCGAATTCGTCAGGGTTTCTGATCAGGTATTACCCAAACGCGTCTACCTTCGTTTGGCACCTGAGTTAAACCAGCAAGGCATGACCTCTGCTGGTGTGCCGGTTTATGTCCAGCTGCTGGGTTCCGATCCGCAGATGTTGGCAGGCTGCGCAGAGAAACTGGTCGCGCTAGGCGCACCAGGCATCGACCTGAATTTTGGTTGTCCTGCTAAAACTGTTATTCGCAATAGCGGTGGTTCTATTCTGTTGCGCGAGCCTGAACGGGTGAATCGTATTGTTGCTGCCGTACGCCAAGCGGTTCCCGAATCGATACCCTTAACAGCAAAAATGCGCTTGGGTTATGACGATGACTCGTTGGCGCTCGATAACGCTCAAGCTATCGCATCAGCAGGCGCTGTAGAGCTCTGCGTTCATGCCCGTACCAAAGTGGAGGGCTATCGTCCACCGGCGCACTGGCATCGAATAGCCGAGATTCGCCAAGCGGTATCGATACCGGTTGTGGCCAATGGTGAGATTTGGGATGTCGATGACTTTGTGCGATGCCAGGCGCTAAGTGGTTGTGACAGGTTGATGCTGGGGCGCGGGTTGATTTCACGGCCCGATCTGGCGTTGCAGGTTCGGCGTCATCTCAGCGGTCAGCCGCCAGAGCCGCTGAGTTGGGCCGAATTGACCCGGTGGATCGAAGAGTATTTTCACCAGCTCGATGCGATAGCGCCGCGTTATGCCGATGGTCGGCTGAAGCAGTGGTTAAGGTTGCTTCAGCGTAACTACCCGCAAGCCAAGGCGTTGTTGCTACAGATACGCCGTGAATCGGATAGCTCGTTGCTGCTTAGCGCGTTGCGGCGCTCGGCGGAGGATGACTTTAGTGCCATTTCGGCAGCGTTACTCGAACAGCACGCCAAGCAGTCGCAAGGCGTGTCCTACCCGGTGCTCGACGCCCAATTCTGATTACTGCTTAATCGATTTTAACACCACAAATTTGGGATTGCTGGCCACCAGTTCGCAATTGCCAAACAGCTTGCGAAGTTGAACATGGTAGCCAAGATGACGGTTGCCGATGACCCAGAGTTCGCCGTCATGGCGCAGTACCCGTTTTGCATCGCCAAACATCTGCTTGGCGATGTGTCCACCTACGGTCTGCTGCTGGTGAAACGGGGGGTTGTTTAAGATCAGATCGGCGCTGTCGGCGGTAAAGCTTTCCAGG
>JBALWS010000071.1:0-22047 GCA_036960405.1 Halopseudomonas sp.
CTTATTTCCTCAAGCGTGCGCAAGAGTTAGGGTTTGATACCGGTGACTGTTGTGGGCTGGCGATCATTCCAATCATCACCGGTAGTTCGCTCAAGGCGGCGCAGACTTCTGAGCAGCTATTTAAGCAAGGAATTAATGTCCAACCGATTCTCTACCCTGCAGTCCCTGAAAAAAGTGCCCGGTTGCGCTTCTTCTTGACCTGCGAACATACCGAGCAGCAGATCGACGAGACGCTGAATGCGCTGGCTGAGTTATGGAATCGCTGATGCTACTGATCATTGCCCATGAGTAATCCGGCTGCAGTCAACAGCAAGCAGCGCTCTTTTCTGTTTTTGCAGGGTTGCACCAGCCCTTTCTTTGCTCGTTTGAGCGACCGGTTAAAAAGTGCCGGGCACCAGATCTACCGGGTTAATTTTAATGTCGGTGATGCGGTCTATTGGGGGCGTCGTCCCGCCTGGAACTTTCGCGAGCCGGTTGCAGCTTTACCCGATTTTCTAGAACAGAAGTTCAGTCAATTTGGCTTTACCGATGTGGTGATGCTGGGAGACACCCGTCCGGTTCACCGACCGGTACTCCCGATTGCGACTCGCTATGAGGCTAGGGTGCATATCCTCGAAGAGGGTTATTTTAGGCCCAACTGGATTACTCTGGAAGAGAGCGGAATCAACGGCTACTCGCGTTTGCCCAAAGACCCCGATTGGTACAGAGAGGTTGGAAAGCAGCTGCCCGATTACAAAGATGGCCAGCGGGTCGCTAATCCGGTGCGGTTGTTGGCGATGCATGAGATCGGCTACCACCTGCCGAGTATTCTTAACCCGCTTCTGTATAAGGGCTACCGGACTCACCGGCCGCATATCTCCGGTATTGAGCTGTATGGCTGGGCCACTCGTTTTGCCAAGCTACCCTATTTCGAGCGGCGTGATGATAAGGCGATCAAGCGGTTATTGGACAGCAAAGAGCCTTTTTATCTGTTGCCGTTGCAGCTCAACAGTGACAGCCAGATCCACACCCATTCGACTTCGCGTGGCATCCCCTTTACCGTGAAAAAGGTGATCAACTCCTTCTTTCGGCATGCGCCCAAGGACACTCATCTGGTAATCAAAAACCACCCGCTGGATACCGGTTTTATCGATTATGCTGATTGGATCAAACGGCTACAGCGACGGTTGAAACTCGAAGGGCGAATTCTTTATCTGGAAACAGGGCATCTACCGACGTTGTTGGACCGAACACTCGGTGTGGTAACGGTAAATAGTTCGGTGGGTTCTTCGGCGTTGTTGCACGGTTGCCCGACGATTGCGTTGGGTGATGCGACCTACGATATGCCTGGGTTGACGTTTCAGGGCTCGCTCGATGCATTCTGGACGCAGTTCGATAAACCGGATAAACAGCTGTTTAGCTATTTCAGAAATACCGTGATCCACACCACTCAGGTGAATGGCGGCTTCTATAGCCGTGCGGGGATCGAGATGGGGGCGATAAACTGCAGCCGTGTTTTAGCCGCAGCGCAGTCGCCGTTGGATCGATTGCTGGGTCAGACCCACGGTACGGCTGAAGCGTTTTGTGCTGTCCCGCAGGTTAAGACTATCATCGCCCCAACTGCGCCGCGAGCTGTTCTACCGACAGGTCTTGTTGCTGAGTCGTAGTCGAGCTCGAGTCGCTCCGCCAAATCAGATACTCGGTGCGTCCATCCACCTCTGCCATCGAGCGGTACACGGTTGGCATGATAGGTAGGTGGTCACCGTACCAGCATAATACCCCCTCCCGAGAGGCTTGGCTTAACACCGAGGTGAGCTGGTCGATCATGCGATCGGCATTGCGAATATGACCGAGATAGACGGCTAGATCGTCGCAGCCTGGTGGCAATGGCTGTTGGCAAAATTGCTCTACAGTTGCTGGATCGGGTTTCTCTAGGTGCAGCGGGCCGTGGTTTTCCATCGTGATGACAAAGATAAACAGCGGCTTAGATTCGGGTTGGCGTGATGCGGTTTCGATCAACTCGCTGATCTTGTCGGCAACCGCTGCATCCCCAGTGTATTGCCCCTCTTTTTGATCCTCCGAAAAATCTTTAATATCGATAAACTGGTCGAAGCCGAGCTTGGGGAAAACCTTGTCGCGCAGGTAAAAATTAGCTAGATAAGGGTGGATGCAGATGGTCCGGTAGCCTTTTTCGCGCATGTGGCTGGCGAGATTTGGCACATTGTTTTTGGCCAGATAACGGTAAGGGTTAAAGGCGTGTATTCCTAGCGCTGCGGGTGCAAGACCGGTTAAAAAACTGCACTCAGTACGTACGGTGTTCGCCCCCCAAGCGGGTACCTCCAGGCGACCATGGCTGAGCGATTGGCTAACGACGCGATCGTAATTCTCAAGCAGTTCGTCTTTGATTAGCGGGCTGAGTCTGCGCGGGTCAAAAAAGGATTCACTCTGAACTGCTATTAGGTGGGGCAGGGTCTCAGCGTTGTTGGGGCTGGCGGGTGAGAGGAATGGGCTGGCCTGGCTATCGATGCTGGGTGATCGCATTAGTGCGCGGCCGTATAGCCAGAAAAAAGCGACCTGCCCGAGTTGGTCGAAGTCGTGGTCGGGATCGAAATGGTCAAGACTAGGGATTGTCAGACCAAAAAGCAGCAGCACAGTTGCGATCAATAGCAGTGTGCCGTTAAGGCTCCAGAAAAGTCCCAGGCTGATACTCTGGATTAAGCTGGGCTCGAGCGTTAATCCGAGCGTGATGACAGCGATCGCACCCAGGCTAGAGAGCAGCGTTCGCCAAAAGCCGAAGAAGGGGATGTAGAGCCGGGGGTGTTTGATCATGTCCCAAAAATATTCAAAGTCCTGGAACAGAAACGGTTCTTTAAGACTGTCGAATTTGACGTTGTTGACCACCACCAGAAAGATCTGAAGACCGAGTACGGCGGCCATCGTAAACCAAGGGCGTTGGGTCAAAGCCAGCAGCAGGCAGAATAGCAAAAGCCAGCTACCAACATGAAGGCAGGTCGACTTTAGCGACCGCAGCCACAATTTTTGCGGCTGAGGTGTCAGGCCCTGTTCGGCCGCGATCGATGCGATCAGGCCGAGCAGTAGCGGTAAGCCGACCGAGACAAAGGTGCTTGTGTCAGCCATCAGTGGTTAGCCGTCATAGTTAAATAGTTTCAGCAGTCGTTGTGACAATGCCGATGGCAGCACCGCTAGCCACCAGCTGCCAAAGTTGAGTGGAAATGGGAAGCTGATCCGAGCGCGGTTGTTATCCAGGCCTTTGCGAATCACCCGTGCTGCGCGTTCGGGTGACCAGAGGAAAGGCTTGGGACCGGGCATATCGTGGCACATCGGTGAGGCGACATAGCCGGGCATCACCACAGTGACCCCCACGCCGTCTTCTGCCAACCAGCCGCGTAAGCCTTCGCCGTAGGCTTTAACAGCCGCTTTACTGGCGCTGTAGCTGGGTGTGACCGGCAGGCCATAATAGGCTGCCAGCGAGCTGATAATGCCGATCTGACCGCTGCCGCGTTGGCGCATCGCCTGAGCAACCTGCTGGCATAGTGCAAGCGTCGATTTGATGTTTAGATCCAGCAGCGCCTCTATATTGGACCACTCTTCGCCCGAGCGATCCGGGCCGATATTGGTGTTCATACCCGCGTTGGCGATTAGTAGGTCGGGTGCTTGGGTGGCACAGATTTCACCGATCCATTGCTGTAGTTGGGTGGTATCGCGTAGGTCAAAGCTAAAACACTGCGCTTGAGCGCCAGCCTGAATACAACGATCTGATACTGTCTGGAGCTGCTCTAAATCGCGCCCTTGCAGAATCAGCAGCGCGCCAGGTTCCGCATACTCAAGTGCTAGCGCACCGCCGATCGCACCGGTGGCACCGGTGATGACTATGGTTTTTTCAGGCTGTTGCGTGCTTTTCATAACGGGCTAAATCGTGGATAAGCAAGCAGTTTTCTACTTGCCAAAAGCCAATGGATAAATAGTGCGCAAGCATAACACCCTTGCCCCAGTTTGTGGGGCGAAGGAGCCAGGAGAGTGATGTTAACTAATCGAATCTGCCCAAATGGGTTTGGTTTTGGCGCAAACAATAAAGAATGGATTGAGAAGGGTGTCGGGGCGAGTGTTGTATCGTAATGGCGTTAGATCGGGGTGCATGAGAACCAGTCCGCCTGCAGCTTCAACCACGGCTTGAGCTGCGCCGGTATCCCATTCGCTGGTGAGTCCCAAGCGCGGGTAAATATCTGCAGCCCCTTCTGCTACCAGGCATAGCTTTAGTGAACTGCCCATGGCGACTATCTCAGCTTCGTCCAGGCCTGCTGCAAACGCTTTAAACGCATCTGACTGGTGCGAACGGCTGCCGACTACGCGCCAGTCTTTTGCTCCAGTTGGAGGTTCGGATACGCTGATAGCGGATGCGGACTCACCTTCAACCTGTTTGAACGCACCTGTCTCCCGACCGCCCCAGTAGAGCGTGTTTAATGCCGGGGCGTAGACCACGCCAAACACCGCTTCGCCGTTGTCGATCAGGGCGATATTAACGGTGAACTCGCCGTTTTTCTTGATGAACTCTTTGGTGCCGTCCAACGGGTCGATCAGCCAGTAGCGATTCCAGTTGCTGCGCTGCTCTAGCACGCTGGCATCGGACTCTTCGGACAGGACTGGTATGGAGGGCGTCAGCTTGGAAAGGCCGTCTACGATGCAATGGTGCGATGCTAGATCGGCTTCGGTTAGCGGGCTGGCATCTGCCTTGTCGTAGATAGCGAAATCGCGCTGGTAGATCTCCATGATGGCATCACCCGCTTGTTTGGCGAGTTGCAGGGTGGCATCAATGTTGAACTCTATGGTTGTTGTGTTGGTATCGGAAACGGACATAAAAGGCCTCTGAGCATCCTTGGATTAAAAGCCCCAAATAAAGGGAATAAGGGTAATAGACGTAGCGCCTACCAGTAGACTGAGTGGCGCCCCCAAACGAAGATAGTCGCTAATTCGATAACCGCCAGGACCCATCACCATCAAATTGGTTTGATAGCCCAGCGGGGTCATAAAGCTGGCCGATGCGGCGAACATGATGGCAATGGCAAATGGCATGAAGTTGACCCCGAGCTGGTCGGCAACAGCCATTGCTATCGGAAACATCAGCACCGCTGCGGCATTGTTGGTGATTGATTCGGTAAACATCACTGTCAGCAGATAGATCATAGCCAACGCAAACCAAGGGGATAGCCCCTTATCCGGGATCAACCATTGGGCAATCTCTGCTGCGGCGCCGGTTTTGGTCATCGCCGCGCCCAAAGAAAAGGACGCGGCGATAACGACGATAACGGTTTGGTCAACATAGCGCCTGGCTTTGGCTGGGCTGACGCAGCGACTGACCAGCATGGCCCCGGCAGCAAGTAAGGCGGCTTCAAGTATCGATAGTAGTCCAAGCGCGCTGGCCGCTACCATAGCGGTCAGTATCCCGAGCGCGATCGGTGCTTTATCAAAATGGGGCGGGGTGGAATCATTTAGGCCGCTGACCAATAGGAAATCTTTGCGAAAGCGGTATTGCTCTAAGAACTGCTCGCCTGTTTCGAGCAGCAGGGTATCGCCAACCTGGAGTTTGATGTCACCGATTTTTCCAGATAAGCGGCGGCCTTCTCGAGATACGGAGATGATGGCGGCTTGAAACTTAGAACGAAATTTTGAATGCCGAATGGTCTGATTAAGGCCGACAAATTCTGGCCCTATCACGGCTTCGACCAGGCAGCGTTCATGGCTGGCTACTTTGAGCTTTTCGACATCACCGTTGGCGGGTTGCAGTCCTTGGATCAGGCGTAGTTCGCGTGCGCACTCGGGAGCGCCGATAAAGATCAGTCTGTCATTGGCTTGGAGCGCTGTGTCGGGAGGAACGGCTGTTAGTAAGCGGTTCTGACGTTCGATCTCGATTAGGTAGCCGTGGCTGAGATGGCGCAGGCCCGCTTCAGCAATGGTTTTTCCTACTTGAGGACCGTCTTTTGTAACCAATACTTCAACGCTGTATTCGCGGGAAAGGTCGAGTTGTTCTACCGCTCCTGTCCTGCGGGGGAGTAGTCGATTGCCGAACAAAAACATGAAAATACCGCCGATCAATGCAAGCGGAAGACCGAGCCAGGCCAGTTCGAACATTGATAGTGCGACACCTTTTTCCGTTTGGAGAAGGCCGTCGACAACAAGGTTGGTGCTGGTACCTATTAGGGTGCAGGTGCCGCCTAAAATAGCGGCGTAGCTTAACGGCAGCAATAGTTTAGAGGTGGGTAGATCGAGTCGTTTGGCCCACTCCTGTATAGCGGGCAGGAACATCGCCACCACGGTGGTGTTATTCATAAATGCGCTGAGCACTGCAGAGGGCAGCATTACTCGAAGTTGGGCTGATTTAACATCGTTGGGCTGACCTAATAGGCGCTGTGCTATCCATTGTATGGCGCCGGTGTTTTTAAGGCCGGCAGCGACAATATAGAGAACAGCGATGGTCATAACGCCGGGGTTGGCGAAGCCTTCAAGGGCTTCGATGGGAGTTAGTACGCCAGAGATAATCAGGATGGCCAATGCAGCCATGAGAATGACATCGGTGGGAAGTCTGCTAGTGAGTAGTAGCGTTAAAACGGTGCCGACAGTCCCTAGCGTGATGAGGCCATCAGTGGTCATTAGGAGCTGAAACCGGTGTGCTTGTTAATCATTTTGGCGCATCCGTTCGTTTGTCCTTGGCTTAGAAATATGAATTTTTGGCAGGGTATTTTTATCGTCGCCACCAATCAAGACATTAAATGTTTAACAGTCTGGGTTGAGATATTACCGAGCACGCCTTAATATCTCAACCATAAACAGCGGTGTGCGTGTTAGGGCAGGGCGATGAGCAGTAAAAAGCTAAGCCAAAGTGAGCTTGATCAGCTTCGAGTTGAAGCGGTTTCTCTACGGCTCAATAAAACTTCGCTTAGCGAGACCCGGCGATTGACGGGCTTGAGTGTGCCGACCATCGTCGATGCCTTTAAATGCTTTCGCGAAGGCGGTTGGCGCGCTGTGAAAACTCAAGACCGTGGGCGCCCTACAGGCAGCCGTGCTAACAAACAGGCTGTTTCTATCGATGTCTTGAAACAACTGTTACAACAGTCGCCGCATGATGTTTCGCCCGGCGCACCGCTTTGGACAACGCGGTTGTTGGGGCAGTGGTTGGAAGCAAATTATGGCGTCATTGCAGATCAGCGCACTATTTCGCGATATGCCGCTCAGCTTGGGCTCAGTCCGGAATCGATTTTTAAGGATGACCAGCGCAGCCCTAAGCAATGGATCGATGCCCTGTTTCCTGGCCTGCGTGATGTCACTGCGGCCAGAGGGGTGCCGATTTTTATCGGAGGCATGGCTCCGATAATACCCGATGAAAGTATTGTTCAAGCAGCAGGTAGCAATGATAAAACCGAGCAGCAACGCTGTGGCAATCTGCTGTTTATTCGCGACCTGCGTGGTGCGCTGAATTGGATGACAACGCCTGATTCGATTGATAGCCACCAAATTGCTCGGTTTCTAGAACAGATTAGCCAGTTAAAGCCCAAGGGGTTTACGTTGCTGTTTAAAGGGGTCGATCTCCGTGTTTATCCTGAGATCAGCGCCTGGTTGCAATCAAAGGCTGGCAAAGTTGAATTGATCGCGATTCCACAGATGGCCCCTAAGGCGTATTCGTCATCACAGCAGGGAATAAATTTAAACAGGATGAAAAAAATGGATTCTACCGTGAGCTCCCCTTTGTGTTCTGATACGGAAGCAGTTAATAAACAGGTCGATGCGAGGATGACTATGCCCCTGACACACCTACAACGCCTTGAAGCCGAGAGCATGCAGATCATGCGCGAGGTGGTTGCCGAGACCGAAAACCCGGTCATGCTGTACTCGGTAGGTAAGGACAGTGCCGTGATGCTGCACCTGGCGATGAAAGCCTTCTATCCTTCCAAACCTCCTTTCCCGCTAATGCATGTCGATACCAAGTGGAAGTTTCGAGATATGTATCGCTTCCGTGATCAGATGGTCAAAGATCTGGGGATGGAGCTGCTGATTCATACCAACCCTGAAGGCGAAGCAAAAGGGATTAACCCCTTTACTCATGGCTCAGCAATCCATACCGACGTGATGAAGACCGAAGGGTTGAAGCAGGCGCTGGATAAATATGGCTTTGATGCGGCCTTTGGTGGCGCGCGTCGGGACGAAGAAAAATCACGTGCTAAAGAACGGATATTTTCGTTCCGCACCGAAGATCACCGCTGGGAGCCCAAGAGTCAGCGCCCTGAAGTTTGGAAACTGTATAACCCGCGTAAACATAAGCGTGAGTCGATTCGAGTTTTCCCGTTGTCAAATTGGACCGAGTTGGATATTTGGCAGTACATCCATCTGGAAAATATTCCGATCGTGCCGTTATACCTATCGGCAGAACGGCCAGTAGTTGAACGCGACGGCGTGTTGATTATGGTCGATGACGAGCGTATGCCGCTCAACCCTGGTGAAGTTCCGATGATGAAAAGCGTCCGTTTTCGTACCTTGGGTTGCTATCCCTTAACCGGCGCAGTCGAATCGACTGCGGATACGTTACCGGCGGTAATTCAGGAGATGTTGTTAACCAAAACCTCAGAGCGGCAAGGACGGGTTATCGATCATGATTCTGCAGCATCGATGGAAAAGAAAAAGCAAGAGGGCTACTTCTAATGTCACATATCTCTGAACTCATCGAACTCGATATTGACCAGTATTTGAAGCAACACGAACATAAGAGCCTGCTACGTTTTATCACTTGCGGCAGTGTTGATGACGGAAAAAGTACTCTGATTGGTCGGCTGTTATACGAGTCGAAAATGCTGTTTGAAGACCAGCTAGCTTCGGTCGAAGCTGACTCGAAGAAATTCGGCACTCAGGGTGATGAAATCGATTTTGCTTTGTTGGTCGATGGACTTGCAGCAGAGCGAGAGCAAGGAATCACCATCGATGTTGCTTACCGGTTTTTCTCTACCGATCGGCGTAAGTTTATTGTCGCCGATACCCCAGGGCACGAGCAGTATACCCGCAATATGGTAACAGGGGCCTCGACTGCCGATGCGGCGATTTTGATGGTCGATGCGCGTAAGGGTATCCTGACTCAGACTCGCCGTCATAGCTATCTGGTATCACTGCTGGGCATTCGCAATATCGTGGTGGCAATCAATAAGATGGATCTGGTCGATTACTCAGAAAAGGTGTTCAATCAGATCGTTGAAGACTACCAAGCGTTCGCTAAGCAGGTCGGCATCGAGCAGGTGACCTTCATTCCGCTGTCCGCCTTTAAGGGTGACAATATCACCGAGCAGAGTGTGAATACGCCTTGGTATCACGGCACCACGTTGATGGGGTATCTGGAAACGGTTGAAGTCAATGAAGAACAGCAGCAAGCACTGCCATTCAGAATGGCGGTGCAGTGGGTCAATCGGCCGAATCTGGATTTCCGTGGCTTCTCGGGTTGCCTGGCTAGTGGTTGCGTTAAACCTGGCGATAAAATTCGGGTATTGCCGAGCGGTAAAGAGAGTAAAATCGCGCGGATTGTCACCTACGATGGTGACCTTGACCAAGCTGTAGCAGGGCAGTCAGTCACCTTGACCATGGAGGATGAGATCGACATCTCGCGTGGTGATTTGTTAATGGAGGCCTCTGCCCCCGCTTCCGTGGGCAAGCAGTTCGAAACCACCTTGGTGTGGATGCACGAAGAGCCGTTACTGCCTGGCAGAACTTACCTGATGAAAGTCGGTACCCAGACAGTTTCTGCCACTGTGACCGATATCAAGCACCAGGTGAATGTGAATACCATGGAGCACGTGGCGGCCAAAAGCCTGGCGTTGAATGGCATAGGGGTTTGTACTGTCAGTTTGGACCAAAATATCGCCTTTGATCCTTACCAAGAAAACCGTGAAACCGGTAGCTTTATCCTGATCGACCGGATGACTAATAACACCATCGGTGCCGGGCTGATCAACTTTGCTCTGCGTCGCAGCCAAAACATCACCATTCAGCATGTCGATGTCGCTAAGCAAGCGCGGCAAGAGATGAAGCACCAGAAGCCCTGTGTGCTGTGGTTTACCGGCTTATCCGGCTCGGGTAAATCCACCATCGCCAATCTGGTTGAAAAGAAACTCTACGCGCATGGACGGCACACCTATCTGCTCGACGGGGATAATGTGCGCCACGGGCTCAATAAAGATCTTGGCTTTACCGATGCCGACCGGGTTGAGAACATTCGCCGTATCGCTGAAGTGGCGAAGCTGATGGTTGATGCCGGGCTGATTGTACTCACTGCCTTTATCTCGCCTTTCCGCTCAGAGCGGGATATGGCACGAGAGATGATGGATGAGGAGGAGTTCTTTGAGGTGTTTATCGATACCCCGTTGGACGTTGCTGAAGAGCGAGATGTCAAAGGGCTGTATAAAAAAGCCCGTAAAGGCGAATTGAAAAACTTTACCGGTATTGATTCACCCTATGAGGTGCCAGAACGTGCCGAGTGCGTGCTGGATACTACCGCGATGACCGCCGAGGAAGCGGCAGATAGGGTATTAGAGATGATTATGGAGAAGGGGTATATCTGAGAGCATGCCAGGCTTCAGCCATTGCTATGTTTCTGACAAGCCTTAATTATTTGGATGGGAATGTTTTTGAATATAGAGAGCGGTTAGATGATTTAACCGCCCCCTATATCTGCAACATATTACCGGCAAGCAGGAAGGCTTTGTTGAGTAGTCCTGCTGGCATCTCAGGGTTTTGAGGTACTCATTGGAGAACTTGTTTCGCGTTTCATGCAGCATAGTATGAGAGCGCTTGCTTTAATCCAGTATATTATAATTCGCTTTTTTAAATGTTGGGATGAAGGTGTCAGTCTATTGCCGAATATAAAGGAACTTATCATTGTGGCTGGTCCATCCTGCGCGGGTAAATCATATTTTATCAGGCAGCTAAAAGCGGGAAATAGAGGCATTGGATCCGCACTGGGTATTGATGATCCTGCTGCGTGGACTTTTTTAAATTATAGAGATTATTGGTCTCACTCTAACGCCTATCAATCTAAAGTTGTTCTGCATTATGACTTTTACGGGTTGTTTAAAAATGGCGAGTTTCGGCGATTGAAGGAGCTGGTTGAGATTAATGATAGTGTGAAAATCGTGACCCTTTGTGTACCTTCTCGACTCTTGTTTAAACGTGCCATCTTAAGGGTACCCAAAGAAATTCTGTCGCTTTTTAAGGTTCGGGTCCGGAATATGTCGATTCGGACGCGGGTTTATAATCAAGCATTAAAAATTTATCAGTACGGAAATAAAGGCCAAGTTTCGACACTATACAGTTTGTGGTTTAAGCAAATTGAAGAGCTGGGCGTCGTGCGTGATTGGCTGTTTGATTCTCGCTCTGGAGTTAAGCCAGAAATATTGGATGCTCGCAGTATCGATTATAAGCTGCTGGTCGAATAAAATTTCGTTGGCGTTCTGTATGCGTCCACTTAAATTCTCCCTTCAAACACCTTTCGATAAAGACGATACAATTTTGTTTTTATGGGAGTTCCTCTCGCTTGAGCACGGTGCTGCGCGATCAGATCGATAGTCGTTTCAATATTGCAGACCTGTCTGGTGGTTGGGTCGGCATAGACTGGATAAAGAATCAGAGTCGCCGCGACTAGCTGTTCCAATGTCAGTTTTCGAATGCGGCGATCACACGTTAGTTTGTCTGTTGTTAGCCCCCATCCTGCATAAAATGGCATGCCATAAGTTACCACTTTTAACTGGCGTAACAGTGCCTCAAACCCAGTTAGCGAGCTCATGGTGTGGACCTCATCGACCTGGTCTAGCAGCGCAGGCATACTGATTTCTGTTAGTAAAAGATCGTATAGGGCTGTTTGATCTTGAGGCAGCTCGCCAATACGTCCGCCGCTTTCAACATCGGGGTGGGGTTTGTAGATGATATAGGCGTCGGGATTGTCTGAACGCACAGCTTGCAGCAAGGCTAAGTTGGTTTTTATAACGGGAGAGCCCTTGGCGATTGAGGCATCGGTTTCGACTTGTCCCGGAACTAGAATAATTTTCTTTTCTTGAGGTAGATCGAGCTGTTCGGTTGTTCCGACGTTGTACTTGGACAGGTTTAGTTCAATCAAGCGTTGTCTGACCTTCGATGCACGTTCTAGCAAATTGGCATCGAAAGGGTGTGTCGATAGGAGTTGTTCTAGATCACTGGGCTGGGAGGCATCGTAATAGATGCCCTGGGAGTCGATGACCAGTGACATGGGGCGAGTCAGATCAACTCCGAGCCCGACCGAGCGTACAAAACCGTCTTCCATGTGCCAAAGTGGTAGGTGCTCTGTTTCGTAACGGGTTGCCAGAGTCGGCTCGATCCGGCTGGACCAGCCCAGTAGGTTCTCATCTGCTTGACGCAGATTAAGGCTGGCCTCTGCTGTGGGTTGAAAGCGAACTTGAGCGTTCTGTCCTAGGAAATCCGCGACGAACTGGCGTTTCCAACGCGATAATCCAAACCCGATCCAGCGGCCCTGCAGTCGTTGCTGTTGCCGTTTCTGATCGGCAATCAATGCGATGGTGTCTTCGAGTTCGCAGCGCTGCAGGGTGTAAGGGTTGGCGTAGCGACAATACTTGAGGTATGCAGCGGCGAAGACCTGTTCTAAGCTGCGGGGCTGGTTGCGGCGCGGACAGGACTGAGAATCGTGTGTCAGTCCCCAGCCGGCATAAAAAGGCAGTCCAAAACAATGGACCTCGAGACCCGCCATCAGTGCCTCAAACCCTAATTGGCTGGTGACCACGTAAACTTTATCGACCTGATCGAACAGCGCCCAGGGATTGCTATCCTCGGCAAGCACACGGCAGTGACGTTTTTTAGCTTGCTCGAATAGGTAACCCTGTTTTTTTGCTGCGATAACGTCGGGATGAATTTTTACCACCACCTCGGCACCTGGGTTGTCCGCTATGGCGGCGTCGAGCATCCCGAGAAAAGTTTCTGTCGTGGCACCGCCGTAAGTCACCGACGCGTCGCCGAAGGTTTGGTCGACGACCAGCACACGACGTTGGTTGTCATCAGGGAAAACTGGCCGGTCAGGCGCATGATTGTATTTTGATAGCCGATGTTGGCTAATTAGCGCTATGGCTCGCTTAGTTCGGGCTAATTCGGTTTCGTCCAAATCGGTTTCTAGAATCAACTTTTCCAGACCGGATGAGCGCGTGGCATCGTAGTAGATTCCGATCGAGTCAATAATCAAGCTATGCGGCTGAAAGCCAGCGACTCCAAGCCCCAGTGAACGTAAAAAACCATCTTCGAGAGAAATGTAGGGGATTCGTTTTTTGGTGGCGACTTTTCTTGCTTTATCTGCGGTGGGTTTTAAGCCCCAGCCCAGCACTGCGGTGCAGCATCTGTTCTGGTAAAATTCCGTTTTTTTGATTGTACTGAATTCGGAAAGAATACTGGGTAGTATCTGAATTCGCCCGATGCCCTTGGAAAAATAGTGGGCCTGAGTATGCAGTTGATGGGGCAAATGACTATCCATTTTTGTATGTGCTAACGACCTGAATCGAGTATTAAAGCATAACGGTAAGGCTTTCAAAACGGGGGGATAGTGCCTTAACTCTTGTTTAGCACTTGTCGTTAATTGTGAATAGTGGGATTAATCGCGATATGGAAAAGAAAGCGAGAAAAGGGATCGTCCTAGCCGGCGGCTCAGGTACGCGTCTCTACCCCCTCACCAAGGGCGTAAGCAAGCAGTTGATGGCGATCTACGATAAGCCGATGATCTACTACCCGCTCAGTACGTTGATGCTGGCCGGTATCCGCGATATTTTAATTATTACGACTCCGGAAGAGCAGGCCGCGTTCCAGCGTTTGCTCGGCGATGGCTCAGACTGGGGAATTAATCTGCAATATGCGGTGCAGCCCTCACCCGATGGACTGGCGCAAGCCTTTATTATCGGACGTGACTTTATCGACGGTCATCCCAGTGCATTGGTGCTCGGTGATAATATCTTTTACGGTCAGGATTTTCAGTCACAATTAGACGAAGCGATGTCTCGCGAGCAAGGGGCGACCGTATTTGGTTACCATGTCAAAGATGCACGGGCTTACGGTGTGGCGGAGTTTGATGCTGAGGGGCGTGTTATCAGCCTGGAAGAGAAGCCGGTTAACCCCAAATCGAACTATGCCGTCACGGGGCTCTACTTTTACGACGAACAGGTGTGCGATATTGCCGCCAATATTCAGCCCTCAGCGCGGGGCGAGTTGGAAATTACCGATGTTAATATCGCCTACCTGGAGCAACAGCAACTGCACTTGGCGATGATGGGGCGCGGCTTTGCTTGGCTAGATACCGGCACACACGACCACCTGCTCGCTGCCTCCACTTTTGTTCAGACTCTTGAGCAACGACAAGGACTCAAAGTCTGTTGCCCCGAAGAGATCGCTTATCGCAAGGGCTTTATTACGGCTGAGAAACTGGCTGAGCAGGCGCACATCCTCAAGAAGAGCGGTTATGGCGAATATTTGTTGAATCTGATCGACTCGTCTCAAACCGTTCGTAACATTAAGGCTTAAGCCATGCAGTATCAGCCCCTCAATATCCCTGACGTCGTCTTGATAACACCTAAGGTTTTTGGCGACGACCGGGGTTTTTTCCTCGAAACGTTTCGCCAGAATGATTTTGAACATCACTGTGGTGACTATCAATTCGTGCAAGATAATCACAGCCGTTCGGGGCAGGGTATTCTCCGTGGATTGCATTACCAGCTACAACACACCCAAGGCAAGCTAGTCCGGGTTGTGCGAGGCGAAGTGTTTGATGTGGCAGTGGACATGAGGCGTGACTCTAAAACTTTTGGGCAGTGGGTGGGTGCGCTTTTATCTGAGCAAAACCGACAGATGATGTGGATTCCGCCAGGTTTCGCTCATGGGTTTTATGTAACCAGTGAGTCTGCCGAGTTTGTCTATAAGTGTACAGACTACTATCACCCGCAAAGTGACCAGTCACTACGTTGGGATGACCCGACAGTAGGGATAGAGTGGCCGATCATTGCGGGTACCGAGCCCTTGTTATCGGATAAAGACAAAGTAGGAAAGCTTCTCGCTGATGCCAAGACGTTCTGATCAACTTCTCAGGTCATAGATCTGGTTTATCCGATGATGCAGGTCACCAGCAGGCAGGTGTGCCGTTTTTGTATGAGCCGAGTCCTCTAGGCGAGAAGTACCATTGAGGTCACTGTAGATTCGCAACCAGAATAGTAATTTATCCATAAGTTTAGCGACAGCCCAGCAAAGCAATGGATAGCGATAAAATTAATAACGGAAAATCATGGCAAAAACCAAAGTATTAATCATCGGTAAAAATGGCCAACTGGGCTGGGAACTGTCTCAAACACAGCCTGATTCTATCGAAGCGCTGTTCTGCTCCCGTAATAAATGCGACCTAGCTAATTTAGCAGCAGCCAAAGAACAGATTTTTGCCTTCGCTCCCGATGTCATTATCAATGCCGGCGCCTACACTGCCGTTGATCAGGCCGAAACGGATCAGCAGGCCTGTTATGCGGTGAATGCCGATGGAGTCAAACAGCTCGCCGAGTTTTGCGCTGAGCAGCAGATTAAACTGATCCATATCTCGACCGATTTTGTTTTTTCCGGCGATAAAGGCAGCCCCTATCTGCCCGATGATGCTACTGCACCGATCGGTGTGTATGGCGCGTCCAAACGTGAAGGAGAGCAGGCGATCATCAAGGCGCTGTCGCAAAATGCGACAATCATCCGTACCGCCTGGGTTTACAGCCAACATGGCAATAATTTTGTTAAAACCATGCTGCGACTGATGAAAGAAAAAGATCAGCTGGGTGTGATCTGCGATCAGGTCGGTACGCCAACCCACGCCAAAGGGCTGGCACGATTATGCTGGCGCGTGGCTGAAGCTTTGACCGCCTCTCCCGCTGAGAAAATGATCACGGGCATTCACCATTGGACCGATTCCGGCGCTGCATCCTGGTATGACTTTGCCATGGCGATCCAAAGAATCGGATTAGAGTTGGGGCTGCTTGAGCGCCAAATACCGATTTATCCAATCAGCACATCACAGTATCCGACCCCCGCCAAGCGGCCGCATTACAGTGTGCTGGATAAGACCTCCTCCATCGAGCAGTTTGGTGTCGTACCGAAGCATTGGGCGCGCGAGTTGGAACTGATGCTCCAGGCTATGGCAACGAATCAATCGTCAGTCCAAGTGGATCAAGCGAACAAGAGTTAAGGCTATGCAAAGTAAAACGTGATTAGTGGCCGGTGGTGCCTATCAATCTGCAGGCTTGCTAACAGCCAAGCTCTGCATCGTGCTGGCAGCATTTTCGCACATCGTGCGGCGGCCTTTTTTATTTGCAACCAGTGTCTGAATGGCTTCTATCCATTGCTGTTGGTCCATTTCTACCAGCAGCCCGTTGACGCCATCAACCACTACTTCGGCAAAAATAGGGTTGCGTGCATAGATCCCGATAGCTCCAGCATGGGTAATATCAAAAAACTTGGTATAAGAACGAGCCTGATTAAACGGAATATCTAGCAACGGCGCCAGTCCGATCATCCTGCCGGGTTGAGATAAAAAGGCTTTGTAGGCGAGCCATTTCATCGGGTGCACGACCGTCGTTCGGGGCAACTCCCGGAACATTTGGTTCACCTCTTTTCCGCCAATAATCTCAAAACTCAATCTTTCATCGTTCAGCAAGACGGTTTTGATGACAGGGTAGAGCCAGCGGATTTCATCGTTGTGTGATGCCGAGCCGTGATAGAACAGGCGTATGGTGGAGTCAGTCCTAGATAGGGGTTTTGGTGAGACGAGCGAAGGGTTCCAGTCTTGATATTTGTTGTGCAAAAATGGTGTTGAAACCCATAGTTTGGCAGATAAGGTGCGTAACCAGCGCTTGCGAAGTGTCGCTAAACGGGCAAGTTTTATCCGGTAGCGCCAAGGCATCCCTTTTGATGCGCCGAGGTCCAGCAGATCATCATCCATAAAGAAGATGATTTGGCTGATTTGATCGCGTGCCGATTCAACCAGTTGTTTCCAGGGCTTTGGGACATAACGGACAAAAATAACGACCGCGCCGTTCAGCGCCTCGACTTTAGGCAGCTCGGTAAAACGGCAGCGAACGATCCGGGTGGCGCTATCACATCCCGCCGTGGCCAGTGCCGGTTCGACGAAGAAATCGGTTGAAGGGTTGGGCTGCTCCTCAACGATGTAGGCAACACTGGGGCTTACTTGAGCCATGGTTTGTCTACCAAGGGGGCATGACTGAGTGAAAAATCAGCCCGGCTGTAACTCAAATTGGGGTTATAAAAGGGGTCGTGATGCATGATATGTTTCCAGCGCCGGCGCATATAATCGGCTTCGCTTTTCCCCCGTTTCATTTTCTCTGGACTGTCATCTTTACCGCGCGATACCGACTCGTGATGATACAGCTCCGCATAAGGTGTAAACACCACCCGCTTACCGGCTTCGCGTACTCGTAGGCAGTAATCGACATCGTTGAAGGCCACCGCCAGATTTTTCTCATCAAGCCCCCCTAATGACAAAAACAGCTCACGCTGGGTCATCAAGCAAGCCGCCGTCACGGCAGATAGGTCCTGGGCCAGAATAGCCCTGTCCATGTAGCCCGGTTCATGGCGTTCTAGCTTGGAATGCAGATGGTCGGCGCAGCCACCTGGACCGACGGTATCTCCCGCGTGCTGGACGCGTCCATCAGCAAAATAAAGTTTAGCGCCAACGATACCGACATCTGTTTGCAACAGGTGGCCAAGCATCTCTTCCATCCAGTCGGGGGAAATCACTACGGTATCGTTGTTGAGCAGGCAGATGATCTCGCCACGAGCTTGCTGAACCGCATAGTTGTTGATGGCGGAATAATTAAACGGCTGATCGTAGGGGATTACCCGCACTTTCGGTTGGCAGGTCAAACTCTCAAAGTAAGCGAGAGTTTGCGGCTCAACACTTTGATTATCGACGATGATTAGCTCAAAGTTTGGATAGCTGCTTTTGGATAGAACGCTCTCAACACAGGGCTGTAAATGCCCCAGCATATCGCGGGTGGGAACAATAATACTGATCATCGGAGGGTCGGCGGGCAATCCATAACGGACACGGTAATGACCTCGATCCGTGCGGTTAACCTTTGCTTTGACTCCCAGTCTTTGCAGATGGTCTGCCACGGCTTCGGACTCAGTAAGGTGGAGGCTCTGCTGGCGGGTAGTGCGTTGCGGCTGATGCCACAATACCGCCGTGATATGAGCGATTTCTGATGGTGCCAATCGTTCTGTAACGCGCAGCAGAAAATCATGGAAATCGACGGGTTCACTCGTGGCACAGTACAGGCCAGCGATGTGAATAAATTGATCGGCTCTGAGTGCAACCGTGTCGCCGATGTAATGGCTCGAGCGCAGCAACTCTGGCGACCAGTCCGGTTTGAAGTGCGGCTCGACGCGTTGTCCTTCTTCATTTAAACAGTCGTGATCGCTGTAGAGCAGTGCCCGTTCTGGTCGGCGTAAGGCTTCGGCCATAAACCAGAATATTGCATGCTGAGTTAACTCGGCCCCCGGACGCAGGGTTATCAGCCATTGGTTTTGTCCAGCGGACTGCAACTGAGCCAGGGTGCTATCAGACCAGCGTTCTCGTTGATCTGTTGGAATGACCTGGATGTTATCTAGCAATGAGCCTAATAGGGTGAGATCGAAAGACACCGTGGGCAGAAGCGTGATGGACCAATGCGGGTACAATTGCCGGCTCAACGAGGCGAGTGTTTGCTGCCAATCTGTATGGCTGGCAGAGGCGTCACCGTGGATTATTACCTGCACATGCGGTGGATGCTGCCAGGACCGAATCTTCTGCTGAATTTTTTTCTCATCGCGCAGGCTAAGTTGATCGAAATCAGCCATCCAATCGGGATACGGGATTAATGGTGGTGCCCTGAAGCGCCCGGCAATCTGATAAGCCTTTTTCAGGTCGATCAACGGGGTATACAAACGCATGCCGGCACACTTACGCCGCTGGCGGTGCTTTTTGCCAAGTAGCGGCAACACTCTGACCCATTTTCTCACCACGCGTTTGACGGTACTTACCGGGGTTAAACTGACATCGGTCAGGGTAAAGGTGCCTACCGCGTTCATCGGTTGTAAAAAAAGGCGTTTAACTCCCTTGGGCAGCTCAAATAGCTCTAGTATGGTTCCTTTAAAAGATACGGGAACGTCATAAAGGTACCGATCACTATCGGTCTCTGCGACCAGTATTGCAGGATAGTTTCGACATTCCCGTAGTAGTTTTGCCCGGATCAACACCCAACCACAGTGAAAAATATCACCTTGGGCGACTAACTCGATTCGTGCGGGTAGGCCGGTTACGACCCAGTGCTTAGCGGCCTTTACCCACTCGATGTTTTCTGCTTGGCGTATTGTAATCAAGCTAACGGTTACCTAAAAAATATTTGTCAGAATCCATAAAAAACATATTAACTAGTTGAGTTTGGACTTAAGTCTTTTGTGAATGGCGATAATAGCAAAACCATTAGGGCGTAATTGCAGTGCTCTGGATATGGTTTTGAATGCTAGTTTGATATCGCCTCGGCGTTCGGCACTAATGGCTATTTCACGTAACATGTCCGCAGAGGACGATTTCTCTGACGTTAGAATATCAATTTGATTAGCTGTAAAAAAAACATTTTTCTTTGTCTTTTGTTCGATTTCTAAGCCAAAAAAAGCCTCTGCAAGCTGAGAGTGACAAGGGCTTTTTTTAAACTCTTTAGAACAACACTGTAACCGGTTTTTAATATAATTAGTCAGCTTTGTTTTTGTTGAAAATATTTCTTCTACCAGTTTGTTAATGGGTCGGTTGTCATTGTTAGTTATGTCGATTTCTAAATTAGAATGATTATATATCAAGAAGTCGTCTATTGTTTTTGTGATTATTTTAGTATTGAGATATAGGTTTGATGGTTTGAACTTATCTGCTAAGGCTGCATGCAGATCAGTTGGTATGATATCTTGGAGCTTTTTTTTTGGTGCATCTGATTGATCGGAATAAGCCTGCAAACACCAGTCTATTTCTTTATTAAGTTCTTTTTCATTCTTATCTAAAATATTGTTCAGCAAGCGCTTAAGGTTTAAAACCGTGTCAGCATACCCTTGGTTTACTCTGTTTTTTTTCTTTTTGAATGAATTGATTGAGCTGTTATCAATTCCCAGTATATTGACAAAGAAATGTTCAATCGGGTGCTTTTCAAAAAAAATCAAATCAAAGCCGACCACCAATACATTTTTTCCAGAAAATGCTTTGATCCAGTCATTGAAAATCAACCCACTGGTTAGGGCGCAATTTTGCTTGAGTTTACCTCTGCAGAACGCTTCGATGGGGGTAACACCGTAATGCCTTTTTATATTTTGATGGTAGTTTGAGTAGATAGATTCCAGAGGATCCCTGAATAAAGAGACAATCTTGCAGTGTGTATCTCCAGTGATTTCCTTTAATTGCTTTGGAAATCTGAACAGGGACTCTGCAGAAAGAAGCAGCGTGAGTTTTTTTCTTTGAGCTACAGCCAAATGCTCTGCAAAAATTTCACGTGCCCTTTCTGTACGCCCTTCGGCGATTGCAATTCCGAACTCGGAATGCCCACCGGAAATGCCATTAGGATCCAGGCCGTGTAGCGGGTAGTAGTACCCCTGCTTCTTAAGTTCGCTTCTATTACCAAGCAAAAATCGTTGAATCGCAGAAGAACCCGTCTTTGGTGCACCGATATGAATCACAACATCATAATCGCCGTGCAAAGCGGGAAATTTGTTAAATGTCGATGTGTTGATTTCTTTATTCAGCAGTTGTTTAACAGTATTCGGCAAGCTTTTTAGCATTTTCATATTTCTTGTCACGAGAGGCATATAAATAAGTAATGATTAGTTTATTTGATATTTCCCAAATTTTTCTTCATCCGTGCTATTCCGTTGGTACGTGAGTACTCTGTGCTAACGAGCTGTTTGGCAGACTCTGAAACCTCTTGCCAGCGAGCCTCGTTATGATACAAAGTGACTATCTGCTTCACCCATTGCTCAGGTGTGCTGGCCAACAAGACCTCTTTACCGTCCGTCACCGGAATGCCTTCCGCTGCCAAAGGTGATAGCACACAGGGCACCCCATGTGCGAATGCCCCGATGACTTTGCCTTTGACACCTGCACCGCTTTGCAGTGGCGCAATAAATACACGACTTTGATTATAAGCCTCGGCGATCTCTTCAACCCAGCCTTTTATAACCAATCCCTGAATATCCTGCATTGCATGGAGGCTCTGCTGGGCATGACTGCCGTATACGTAGAGGGTGCAACCGGGTAGCCGCTGGCGTAAGAGTGGTAGAACCTGCTTGGCGAACCACTCAACTGCCTCAGCATTAGGCTGGTGCTTAAAGCCGCCTAAAAAGGCGATGCCGATACGCTCTGTAAACCGGGGAGGAGGGGCTGGAGCTGGTGTGATCACCCAGGGGCACAGCCCGAGTTTGTGTGGATCAACCCCCTCTAGCTTTAGCAGATCAATTTCTACCTGACTATAACTCAGGGTCAGGTCCACGCGGTTAATCACACCTAGCTCCCGTTCTTTGGTCTCGAGTGCTAGCGTGAGCAACAGAGAGTCGTCAACGGCCAGGCGGCTCTCTCTAAGGAAATGGAGGTCGGCGAGGTTAAGGATTATTGAGCTCTGAGGGGACCACCAGCGAATGTTGTCGGTGAAAATATCGGCTACATGGTAACGGGTGATAAAGATATAACGGAAGACCCCCTCGCTTCTTCGCACGATATCGAGCGGGGATTCGTCGAAATCCAGTACCCGTACTCCCAGATCGGAAAGCGCACTGCGGCGATCTGCCTCATCTGTACTGCGGTGCAGTGCCAGGAAATCAATATCAAACCCCAAACACTGAAAGAGCTTTATCTCTTCAAACGCGGCATAACCACCGGCATCTGATGAGGGCGAAGGTGTCACTGCATCAATAAACAAAACCCGTTTGGATTGAGGAGTC
>JBALWS010000072.1:0-21924 GCA_036960405.1 Halopseudomonas sp.
CCACCGTATTGGTCAACGTCGATTCCAACCCAGAGCCATCGGTGGTCAGCCTGAAAGTCGTCAGCAGTTCGCGCAGTTGCCGGTAGGCGGTATTGAGTCCGCTGCTAAGCCCCTCCAGCGCAGCGTCGGTCATCTCGGGCGGAGCCTCCTTACGCCACAGATTCTTCAACAGCGTCACTTGAATCTTCAGGTAAGACAGCGCTTGGGCCAGCGAATCATGCAACTCTCTTGCTATCACCGCACGCTCCTCCATCAACACGATTCGTCGCTGCTGTTCGGAATGCTTACTTAGCCGCAGTCGAGTGGCAAAGGACTCGGCTACCGTCTCCATCAAGCGCCGCTCCCAGTCTTCAATATCCTTGGGACTACTGGCCTGCAGCGTCCCATAGCGTTTCTCATTATCGCGGATGGGGAAACGGTGGAAAGCTCTGGCCCCACTGGCCGTTGGTTTTTCACCACAAGCATGGCAACTATCGCAAAGCTGAGACGCATCGCATTGCAACGAGATTGAGGACTGTTCGGCAGTGGTGATCAGCAACCTGTTACTCAAGCTTGGCACCTCGATACACAGCTGAATATCGCTCAAGGACGAGGCGGTTTCTAATTGGGCCAGAATTTTGCTGAACTGGTTCTCTGGGTGCTGATCGTGGCTCAAACGCTGGCTGATCTCATACACCAGCGCCAGCGCGCTGTTAGCTTGAGTCAATTTCTCGGTTTTCGTGGCAACCCGCTGTTCTAGGTCCTGATACAACTTAGACAACTCGTCGGCCATCAGATTAAAGGATTCACCCAGTAGCCCCAGCTCATCATTGCCTTCGTAGGTCACCCGCGCCGACATATCGCCCTTACGAATCTTCTCCGCCGCCAGTACCAGATCGTTTAGTGGGGCGATGACAGTCAAGCGTAAACCGTACATAGCCACCGCAATCACGATCACTACACCGAACAGACTGATCCCACCGACCGATCGCAGCAACACCACCTTAGCTTCAGATTTCTGCTGAATCAGCAGCACCATCCGCTCGACATCGTCGACAAAATCATCCACCAACACCAAGTATCTCAACCGGTGCGCCTCCAACTGTACGCTAGTCGGATTGAGCAGAGGCTTCATCTCTTGCTGCCACAATTCGGTCACTTTCTGATACGCCGGAGACAATTCATGATGCTCGCCAGCGATGCGGATGTACTGATTCAAAACCGGACTGTTCAAACGCGACTCGAAGGCCTCAGTCTCGGCTTGCAGGCGCTCCTGGTCGACCTCGGGAGCTGCCAGCACGGTGGCAATACGATACGCCTGCATCCGCAACGACCCCGAGATATTGATCGCCGCCGCATCGCCGTCGGTGCTTTCGGTGACGATCACCGATGCCAACCAACTAAAAAATACCAGCATGCCGACGCCGAACAAAACCAGCCCGGCTCTGAAGATAATCGAATGCTGCTTTTGGGAGTTCAAATCCTCGATCTGCACACCACTACCTCCAAATAGTCCTAAATTTTTTAAAAACCTTATATTAACATAAGCTAATTAATTTAATATATAAATAACAATGAGTTAAATGATATACCAACACTACCTCTAAGGAGGTAGTTTGGCTTATTTCGTCATGCTGAAAATGACTTATGGCAACTCCAGCAGGCATCACAATCAAGAATCCGGGTGTATATTCGCCTTGCACGCATGTTATCACGGAGTTCACAAATGGAATCGTTTCGCAGAAAACAGCTATCAGTATTGACCATGAATACCTACGCCTTTACTGCCTGCTTTGCAGTCTGGGTGATGTTCTCCATTATCGGCATTCCGATCAAAGAACTGCTAAGCCTGTCAGAAACCCAATTTGGTCTGCTGGTGGCGACCCCGATCCTTACAGGATCGCTGGTGCGCCTGCCCGCCGGTATGCTGACCGACAAATTCGGTGGCCGGATGGTTTTCGTATTCCTGTTAGCCACCATCATTCTTCCATTATGGCTGATCGGTGAAGCGACCGAGTATTGGCAATTTCTGGTACTCGGACTGTTCGTCGGCGTCGCCGGTGCATCCTTTTCGGTCGGTATCAGCTACACCGCCAAATGGTTCGATAAAGAATCGCAAGGCCTGGCGATGGGAATCTTCGGCGCCGGTAACGCCGGGGCGGCACTGACCAAGTTTGTCGCGCCTTCTATCGTAGTAGCTTACGGCTGGACCATGGTACCCAAGGTTTACGCGGTGTTCATGGCCGTGACGGTAATCGCCTACTGGATGTTCACCTACACCGATCCGGCCCACCGCGTCAGCTCGAGCGTTACCTTCAAAGAACAACTGGCGGTACTCAAAGACCGCAACGTCTGGCGCTACTGCCAGTACTACTCGATCGTGTTCGGCGGCTTCGTCGCGCTATCGCTGTGGATGACCAAGTACTACATCAACGAATACGGTTTTGATCTGCAACAAGCGGCGCTGCTGGCCAGTATTTTTGTGCTGCCATCGGGTCTGATCCGCGCCCTAGGCGGCTGGTTTTCAGACAAATTTGGTGCCTACAAGGTGACTTGGTGGGTGATGTGGGTCAGCTGGGTGTGTCTATTCCTGCTGTCGTATCCGCAAACCAGTTTTGTCGTCCAGGGTGCCGATGGCACCACCTTCTCATTCGATTTCGGTCTCAATGTCTGGGCCTTTACCGCGCTGTTGTTCGTCGTCGGTATCGCCTGGGGCTTTGGTAAGGCTTCGGTGTTCAAATTTCTGTCCGACGAATACCCCGACAACCTCGGCGTAGTATCGGGCATCGTCGGTCTGGCTGGCGGCCTCGGTGGTTTCTTCCTGCCAATCATGTTCGGCATCTTCATCGACCTTTTCAACGTCAACTCGTCGATTTTCATGATCCTTTACGGCGCTACCTGTGTATCGCTGATCTGGATGCACTGGTCATTCGCCAAGACGAAGCAAGAGAGCAAGTTTGTAGAAAACATGGCCGCCGAGCTGGAATAGTCTCGGCCGCTGCAAAGGTTTGTTTGAGTTTTTTGATTTTCGCCTAGCTGGAGGCAATTCAATGTCCAATATAAAAGACTGGGAAGTCGAAGACCCCAAGTTTTGGGAGCGAGAGGGAAAACAGATTGCTAACCGCAACCTGTGGATCTCGATCCCAAGCTTGCTGTGTGGTTTCGCGGTATGGCTGTACTGGGGGATCATCACCATTCAGATGTTGAACCTCGGTTTTCCGTTCGCCAAATCTGAACTGTTCACACTGATGGCGATCGCCGGTCTGACCGGTGCCACTCTGCGAATACCGAGTAGTTTCTTTATCCGGCTGGCCGGTGGCCGCAACACCATCGTCTTCACCACCGCATTGTTGATGATTCCGGCGATCGGTACCGGCTTGGCGCTACAGGATAAAGATACGCCGCTGTGGGTATTCCAAATCATGGCGCTGTTATCGGGATTTGGTGGCGGTAACTTCGCCTCTTCGATGTCCAATATCAGTTTCTTCTTCCCCAAGAAGCAACAAGGTTTGGCGCTGGGACTCAACGCCGGGCTGGGTAACTTCGGCGTTACCACGATGCAGATTCTGGTACCGCTGGTGATGACCTTCGGCATCTTCGGCGGCGACCCGATGGAGCTGGTCAACACCTCCGGCACCCTGATCGGCAAGATTCCGGCCGGCTCCGACGCCTGGATCCAAAACGCCGGCTTTGTTTGGCTGCTGTTCCTGATCCCGCTAGCGGTGATTGGCTGGTTCGGGATGAACAATATCAAAGCCGAGCACGTCACCCCCGACCTGCCCTCACCGATCGTTTCGATTTCGATGATCAGCGGCATGCTCGCTATCGGTTTTGTGGCGGCACTATTCGGCTTGTGGTTATTGCTGCCCGAGAAAGTTGGCGGCTCCGGCTTCGGCGTCAGTAAATGGATCGTGCTACCGATCGTTATCGCGCTGACGGTATTCCTGCTCAAGCTGCTGCCCGGCCAGATCAAGCAGAACCTCAACCGTCAGTACAAAATTTTCGGCAATCAGCACACCTGGGTGATGAGTGTTATCTACACCATGACCTTCGGCTCGTTTATCGGCTTTGCCGCCGCATTCGGCCTGTCTATCAAGGTTATCTTCGGCTACCAGCACGTTCTAATCGATGGCGTGATGAACCATGATTTGTCCAACGCTAACGGTCCCAGTGCGCTGATGTACGCCTGGATGGGACCCTTTATCGGTGCCCTGATCCGCCCGGTTGGCGGCTGGATCGCCGACAAGGTCGGTGGCGCCAAGGTCACCCAGGTCTGCGCCGTGGTGATGGTCGCCAGCGCCTTGGGTGTCGCTTACTACATGAAGCAGGCTTACGGATCGGCCACCCCCGAACAGTTCTTCGTCCCCTTCCTGATCCTGTTCCTGGTGTTGTTTGCTGCCACCGGTATCGGTAACGGCTCCACCTTCCGCACCATCTCGATGGTGTTCAACAAGGAGCAGGCAGGTCCGGTGCTGGGTTGGACCTCGGCGGTCGCCGCCTACGGCGCGTTCATTATTCCCAAGGTACTCGGTGAGCAGATCAAACTGACCACTCCTGAGAACGCGCTGTACGGTTTCGCCGTCTTCTACGCCGTCTGTATCGTCATCAACTGGTGGTACTACCTGCGTCCCGGCGCCGAGTATAAGAATCCCTAAGCCGAATCAATATTGATGTTTGATTTCGCTAACAACCCAACAACAGCCACCCGCTATACGGCTGAGGCCCCAACAACTCATCCATCTGGAGTTCAAGGCAATGAGTAATTTTTTAGATCGCTTACAGTTTTTCAAGAAAAAGCAGGGCGAGTTTGCCGATGGTCACGGTGAAGTGACCAACGAAAACCGCGCCTGGGAGGACAGCTACCGCTCTCGCTGGCAGCACGATAAGATCGTCCGCTCGACCCACGGTGCCAACTGCACCGGATCGTGCAGCTGGAAGATCTACGTCAAGAACGGCCTGATCACCTGGGAAACCCAGCAGACCGACTACCCGCGTACCCGTCCCGACCTGCCCAACCACGAACCACGTGGTTGCCAGCGCGGCGCCAGTTACTCCTGGTATACCTACAGCGCCAACCGGCTGAAATATCCCAAGGTCCGTAAGCCGTTGTTAAAACTGTGGCGCGACGCTCGTAAGACCCTGTCGCCGGTAGACGCCTGGAGCTCGATCGTCGAAGACTCGGTGAAAGCCGATTCCTACAAAACCAAGCGCGGCATGGGCGGTTTTATCCGCTCCTCCTGGGATGAGGTCAACGAGATCATCGCCGCCTCCAACGTCTACACTGCCAAAAAATACGGCCCCGACCGAATCATCGGTTTCTCGCCGATCCCGGCGATGTCGATGGTGTCTTACGCAGCTGGCTCGCGTTACCTGTCGTTGATCGGCGGCGTCTGCATGAGCTTCTACGATTGGTACTGCGACCTGCCTCCCTCCTCACCGATGACCTGGGGCGAGCAAACCGACGTTCCCGAGTCGGCCGACTGGTACAACTCCAACTACATCATTGCCTGGGGTTCTAATGTTCCGCAGACGCGTACCCCCGATGCCCACTTCTTTACCGAAGTACGTTACAAGGGCACCAAGACCGTTTCGATCACCCCGGATTACGCCGAAGTCTCCAAGCTGACCGATATCTGGCTTAACCCCAAACAGGGTACTGACGCGGCACTGGCGATGGCATTTGGCCACGTTATCCTGCGCGAATTCCACCTTGATAAGCCCAGCGAGTACTTCACCAATTACGCCCGTCAGACCACCGACTTACCGATGTTGGTATTGCTAGACGAGCATAAAGAAGGTGTGCTGAAATCGACTCGCTTCCTCCGTGCCGCCGATCTCGATGGCAACCTCGGCCAGGAAAACAACCCCGATTGGAAAACCGTCGCTTACGACGAAACCAGCGGTAGCTTGGTAGCACCCAACGGTTCAGTCGGTTTTCGCTGGGGCGAAGACGGTAAGTGGAACCTGGAGGAGCGCGAAGGCCTCAATGGAGCCGATACCAAACTGCAACTGTCGCTGATCGATGGCGAAGCCAATGCCGTCCCGGTCGGATTCCCCTACTTCGGTGGCCAGGAACACGCCTACTTCACCGCCAACGATCAGGAAGAGATCCAGGTTCGTAACGTCCCGGCTCGTACCCTCAAGCTGGCCGATGGCAGCGAAGTCAAAGTCGCCACCGTTTACGACCTGATGATGGCCAACTACGGTCTCGATCGCGGCCTGGGCGGTAGCAACGTCGCGTCCAGCTACGACGACGACATCGCTTACACTCCGGCTTGGCAGGAGAAGATCACCGGTGTCAGCCGTGACAAGGTGATTCAGGTAGCGCGCGAATTCGCCGATACCGCCGACAAGACCAACGGTCGCTCGATGATCATCGTCGGTGCAGCGATGAACCACTGGTACCACATGGACATGAACTACCGTGGCCTGATCAACATGCTGATGATGTGCGGCTGTATCGGTCAATCCGGTGGCGGTTGGGCACACTACGTTGGCCAGGAAAAACTGCGTCCACAGACTGGTTGGCAGCCGCTGGCGTTTAGTCTGGACTGGATGCGTCCGCCGCGTCATATGAACTCCACCTCGTTCTTCTACGCCCACTCTAGCCAGTGGCGCCACGAGAAGCTCAACGCCAAGGAGATCCTGTCACCGCTAGCGGATAAAGACGCGTATCCCGAGCATATGATCGACTGGAACGTACGCGCCGAGCGGATGGGCTGGTTGCCGTCCGCACCGCAACTCAATGTGAACCCGCTGGAGGTCACCAAAGCCGCCGATAAAGCGGGCATGGAACCCAAGGATTACCTGGTGCAGGAGCTCAAGAGCGGCGGCATCAAGTTTGCCTGCGAAGCACCCGACAGCCCGGAGAACTTCCCGCGCAACATGTTTATCTGGCGCTCAAACATCCTCGGTTCATCAGGTAAGGGCCACGAGTACTTCCTGAAGTATTTCCTCGGCACCAAGAACGGTGTGATGAACGACGATAACGGTCACGACGGCGTGCGCCCGACCGAAGTCGAGTGGGTCGAAGACGCCCCAACCGGCAAGCTAGATCTGGTGGTCACGCTCGATTTCCGCATGTCCTCAACCTGTATGTTCTCCGACATCGTATTGCCAACCGCGACCTGGTACGAGAAGGACGACCTCAACACCTCCGACATGCACCCGTTCATCCACCCGTTGACCCAAGCGGTCGATCCAGCCTGGGAAGCACGCAGTGACTGGGAGATCTACAAAGGCATCGCCAAGGCGTTCTCCGAAGTCTGCGAAGGGGTACTGGGGGTCGAGAAGGATCTGGTGACCGTGCCGCTGCTACACGATACCGCCGGCGAACTAGGCCAGGCCTATGATGTCAAGGACTGGAAGAAAGGCGAATGCGAGCTGATCCCCGGCAAGACAGCACCCAACATGGTGGTGGTCGAGCGCGACTACCCCAACACCTACAAGAAGTTCACCTCGGTCGGGCCGATGCTGGAGAAGCTGGGCAACGGCGGTAAAGGGATCAGCTGGAACGCCGAAGAGGACGTCAAGCTACTCGGCGATCTGAACCATCGCGTCACCGAAGAGGGGATTAGCGAAGGCCGTCCGGTACTCGAATCTGCCATCGATGCCTGCGAGATGATCCTGACTCTGGCACCCGAAACCAATGGCAACGTCGCGGTCAAGGCCTGGGATGCGCTGAGCAAGTTTACCGGCCGCGATCACACCCATTTGGCCAAGCCCAAGCAGGAGGAGAAGATCCGCTTCCGTGATGTGGTGGCGCAGCCGCGCAAGATCATCTCCTCGCCCACCTGGTCGGGACTGGAAGACGAGCATGTCAGCTACAACGCCGGTTACACCAACGTTCACGAGCTGATCCCCTGGCGCACCCTGACCGGCCGCCAGCAGTTCTACCAGGATCATCCGTGGATGCAGGCCTTCGGCGAGCAGTTTGTTAGCTACCGTCCGCCGATTGATACCAAGACCGTCAGCCCGATCATGAACAAGAAGCCCAACGGTAATCCTGAAATCGCACTGAACTGGATCACCCCGCACCAGAAGTGGGGCATCCACAGCGTCTACACCGACAACCTGCTGATGTTGACCCTGTCCCGTGGCGGTCCGATCATCTGGATGTCTGAAGTCGACGCCAAGAAGGTCAATATCGAGGATAACGATTGGGTGGAAGTGTTCAACATCAACGGCGCGATCACCTGCCGGGTCGTGGTCAGCCAGCGAATCAACGAAGGCATGACGCTGATGTACCACGCCCAAGACCGGGTCACCAACATCCCCGGCTCCGAGACCACCAAAACTCGTGGCGGCATGCACAACTCGGTCACCCGAGTGGTCACCAAGCCGACCCATATGATCGGTGGTTACGCCCAGCAGTCCTACGGTTTCAACTATTACGGCACCGTCGGTTGTAACCGGGATGAGTTCGTTGTGGTTCGCAAGATGAGCAAGATTGACTGGCTCGACGGCGAAGACGACATGCTTCCCCAGCCACTGCCCACTGAAGTTTAAGGAGCCAGCATTATGAAAATTCGTTCACAAGTCGGCATGGTACTGAACCTGGATAAGTGTATCGGTTGCCATACCTGCTCCGTTACCTGCAAAAACGTCTGGACCTCGCGCGAGGGGATGGAATACGCCTGGTGGAACAACGTCGAGTCCAAGCCCGGCGTCGGTTTCCCCAAAGAGTGGGAAAACCAGGACATCTGGAACGGCGGCTGGAAACGTAACCCAGACGGTTCGATCGAGCTGGGCATCGGCGGCAAGTTCCGCATCCTGTCGAACATCTTCGCCAACCCGGACCTGCCGCAGATCGACGACTACTACGAGCCGTTCGATTTCGATTACCAGCACCTGCACACCGCACCGCTGGGTGACCATATGCCGACCGCTCGGCCCCGCTCGCTGATCACCGGCAAGCGGATGCAGAAAATCGAATGGGGCCCCAACTGGGAGGAGATCCTCGGTACCGAGTTTGCCAAACGCAGCAAGGACAAGAACTTCGACAACATCCAAAAGGAGATGTACGGCGAGTTCGAAAACACCTTCATGATGTACCTGCCGCGGCTGTGCGAGCACTGCCTCAACCCGGCTTGTGCCGCTTCCTGCCCATCGGGTGCGATCTACAAGCGCGAAGAGGACGGCATCGTACTAATCGATCAGGACAAGTGTCGCGGTTGGCGGATGTGTGTCAGCGCCTGTCCGTACAAGAAGATCTACTACAACTGGAAATCGGGTAAATCAGAGAAATGTATCTTCTGCTACCCACGGATCGAAGCCGGCATGCCGACGGTCTGTTCCGAGACCTGTGTTGGTCGGATACGTTATCTGGGGGTATTGCTCTACGATGCCGACAAGATCCTGGAAGTAGCCAGCACCAAGTCGGACACTGACCTGTACGAGAAACAGCTCGAAGTGTTCCTCGATCCGTTCGATCCAGCAATCATCGAGCAGGCGCGTAAAGACGGGGTACCCGATTCGGTCATCACTTCGGCGCAGAAGTCACCGGTCTATAAAATGGCGATGGACTGGAAAGTCGCGCTGCCACTGCACCCGGAATACCGCACCCTGCCGATGGTTTGGTACGTGCCACCGCTAAGCCCCATTCAGTCGGCGGCCGAAGCGGGCCACGTTGGCATGAACGGCATCATTCCAGACGTCGATTCGCTGCGAATTCCAGTCAAGTACTTGGCCAACATGCTCACCGCCGGCGACGAAAAGCCGGTCAGACTGGCGCTCAAGCGGATGCTGGCGATGCGCGCCTACAAGCGCTCCCAAACGGTCGATCAGGTCGAGGATCTGGCAGTATTGGAAGATGTGGGTCTGACCCAAAAGCAGGTCGAGGAGATGTACCGCTACATGGCGATCGCCAACTACGAAGATCGCTATGTAGTGCCTACTGCGCACCGTGAGGATGCCATGCACGAAGCCTTCGCCGAACGTGGCGGTTGTGGCTTTAGCTTTGGTAACGGTTGCGCCACCGGCAGCAACGACCTCAACCTGTTCGGCGGCAAGAAGACCAACCGCCGGGATATCATCGACACCGTTCAGATGTGGGATTAATTATGAATATTCTAAAAGTCATATCACTGCTGATGAATTATCCCAACGAAGATTTACAGCAGTACGCCGACGATATTAGCGAGGAGATTCTCGCCTCGCGGGAGATTCCTCCCGTGCTACGTCAGCGCATGGTTGCACTGAGCGACTCGCTCTGTCGGCGCGATCTGATGGAGGTTCAGGAAGAGTATGGGGTGCTATTTGATCGCGGCCGTTCAGTATCGTTGCTGATGTTTGAACACGTTCACGGCGAAGGCCGTGCCCGTGGCCAAGCGATGGTCGATCTGATGGAGAACTACACACGCAATGGCTACGACATCACTGTGCGTGAACTGCCCGATTTCATCCCGTTGTTCCTCGAGTTTCTATCCCAACGCCCCGATATCGAGGCACGCCAAGGCTTAGCCGACGTTGGTCACATCTTCGGCAAGATCAGCGCCCGGCTGCAGGAACGTGAAAGTCTGTATGCAGCGCTGTTCGATGCGCTGCTGATTATCGGCGGTATCCAGGTCGACATCGACAAGCTCAAGGCCGAAGCGGCTACAGAGGAGCGCGACGACACGCTGGAGGCGATGGACAAGGTGTGGGAGGACGAACAGGTCACCTTTATGGCCAACCAAAGCCCCGAAGCCGACTGTCGTCCACAAACCCAGCAAGCCCCTGTCAACAAGGATGAAACCGTTCCAATCACTTGGGTCGACGCTGCGTCTAACAGTGCTGAAATCTCTACTGGAGTGAGGAGTTAATTATGTCTTATTCAAATATGCTGTTATTCGGGATCTATCCCTACATTGCGATCGCGGTAATGCTGTTGGGTAGCTGGATCCGTTTCGATCGCGAGCAATACACCTGGCGATCCGGCTCAAGCCAGTTGCTGCGCAACGACCTGCGCGTTGCCAGCAACTGCTTCCACGTCGGCATCATCTTCGTGCTGCTGGGTCACTTTGTCGGCCTGCTGACCCCGGCCGCGATCTACCACCACTTCATTTCAACCGAAGCCAAGCAGTTGCTGGCGATGATCTCCGGTGGCGTGTTCGGCCTGCTGTGCCTGTACGGACTGGTGTTGCTACTCAAACGGCGCATGACCGACCCGCGTATTCGGGCCACCGGCAGCACCTCCGATATCGTGATCCTGTGGTTACTGCTGATTCAGCTGCTACTGGGGCTAGCGACGATCTTCTCGTCAGCCAGCCATCTTGATGGTTCGGTGATGGTACTGCTGGGCACTTGGGCGCAAGGCATCGTTACCTTCCAGGCGATAGATGCCGCCGCAGCGATCGAACAGGTGGGAACCATCTACAAGTTGCATGTGTTCTTTGGCCTGACGCTGCTACTGGTATTCCCATTCACCCGGTTGGTACACGTGATCAGCGCTCCGGTCTGGTATCTGGGACGCCGCTATCAGATCGTGCGGCAGAAGACCCACATCTGATCGACAGCAGAAGATCAATCAGCGAGCGGGCTACAGCGTTAGCCCTGCTCGTTACGGCCGAATCATCATTGATAGTCAGTTTGAAAACCGTCACGCAGTTAGTGGCCAACTGGCCCGACAGTTTTTACGCATTGAGGAACCTTATATGTCTTGTTCCAGCTCACACAAAGCACCCCAGCTGCCTGAATCTGAAATCCCTGCGATAAAGGTCAACGGCGTCAGTATCAGCGAAGAATCGATCGCCCAAGAGGTCGAAAACCACTCCGCTGACTCGCTGCCATCGGCCATCAAGCTCGCCGCCGAAGCGCTGGTAGTGCGCGAACTGTTGCTGCAAAAGGCCAAAACCGAAGGCTTCTTCAGCGACGATCAAAGTCAGCAGGTTGACGAAGAAACGGTCATCAGCCAGCTGCTAGATCAACAGATCAGCACCCCAAAAGCCGACACCAGCGAGTGTAAGGCTTACTTCACCGCCAACGCTGAAAAGTTCACCAGTCCGGTATTGCTTGAAGCCAGCCACATTCTGCTGGCCGCAGCGCCCGACGACGAGGCTAAGCGTGCCGAGCAGCAGGCCTTGGCCCAGCAGCTAATCACCACCTTGAAAACCCAGCCCGAACTGTTTGTCCTGTTAGCGCAGCAGCATTCGGCCTGCCCCTCCAAAGATGTTGGCGGTAGCCTCGGTCAGCTGAGCAAAGGCAGCACCGTACCCGAGTTTGAACAATTCATGTTCACCGCAAGCGAGGGGCTATTCGATCAACCTATCGTGTCACGCTACGGTATTCATGTGTTGCGGGTCGACCGCCGAGTGGAGGGAGAGCCGCTACCGTTCGATGCGGTCGAGGATAAAATCGGTCACTACCTGAATCATCAGGTCTACCGTCGGGCGATCAGCCAGTATATCGGCATCCTTGCCGGTGAAGCCGAGATTGAGGGGATCGATATCAACGCGGCGGGTTCACCGCTGGTTCAATAACAACAGGCTTGGTGTATCACAACAGCGATCACCACAGGTCCGACCTATCGCCAACCCGGTATCAGTAACGATGAAAAGCAATAAGCAGCGCCTCCCCCTGATCTATTCCTGCTCAGGGTGTTCCAACATTGCCCAGCTAGCCAATCGGGTAGCGATCGAACTCGACCGAGAACGGCGCGTGGAGATGTCCTGCATTGCAGGTGTCGGGGGTGGTGTTACCGGGTTGGTGGGCATCGCCCAATCTGGGCGCCCTGTCGTCGCGCTGGATGGTTGTCCATTACACTGTGTAAAACACTGTCTGGCTTCTCAGGGGGTCGTGGCCACCCAGCATCATACCCTGAGCGAATACGGGATTAAAAAGCGTCCCAAGCTCGATGTGGAACCAGCAGACATCGTTAGAGTAAAAGCGATCGTATTGGAAAACCTCAGCAGCAAAACGCACCCCAGGCAGCCGACGACAGCACCCCAGGCGACGAAATCGAACAATCGATTAACGCAAAAGACGAGAACAAATGGCCGAGCAGTATTCTCCCATTAACGGTTTCAGCACAGCGGTCGCTGCAACCACGACTATTGAACTCACATCTGTAGGAGACACACCATGAATTCACAAATTTCTGACTATGTCAGCCAGCTACTCGCTAGTGATGAATCTCAAGCATACAGCTGCGATACGGTCAGCTCTTCGGTACATCTGGTCAACGCCCCGATTCCCGAAGCGCTATTCCATGACCTCAAAGCACTAGCCGCCATCTATAAGCGCGATGCCAACTGTATCGCTGGCGACATGCTCACCATCGCGTTAAACCAAGCGCTGTCACAACTACCACAACAAGCTGCCGAAAACTTGAAGAGCGTACGCGAAGCCTATGATAAAGATGAAGCGGCAAAGCTGATCGAGTCGTCCCAATACGATGCGGGGGGAACCTGACAGCCGCTAGTTAATGTTTACTATCCATCAGTTTCCATCGGTATAAACCAACAATGCCCCGGTCATAGCGCTCAACTGGGGCATTGTTCCATCTCGCTATAGGTTGAAAAAGGCCCAACCCTTCTTGCCCGTCCTTGTGCCTTGCAATCAATCAGCTTCGAGCGGGATGCTAGCATGACGCGGTAAGCCCAGTGACAGCAAGGCAGCCAGCATGACAAATCCACTAGAAACGCCCAGACAAACGCTCAGACCATAACCCTGAAACAGCCAACCGGACAATACGGTGCCCAGTAGACGCCCCATTGCGTTGGCCATGTAATAAAAACCAACATCCAGCGACACGCCGTCCTCGCGGGCATAGCTGACGATAAGATAACTGTGCAGCGATGAGTTGATCGCAAACAGCGCACCGAAGACCAGCAACCCGGTCACGATCAAGTCGCTGGCGTCTTGCTGCAGACCCAACTGCCAAGCCAAAAGCGCCGGAATGATCGCCAACAACGCCGCCCAGCCCGCAGCACTACGGCCATCGGGCAGGCGTCCCGAGCGCTTGCCGGTTAACCAGGGGGCCAGCGTTTGTACTACGCCGTACCCGATGATCCATATGGCCAGAAAACCGCCTACCTGCTGGTGTGACCAGCCCAGCTCGGCGCTAAGAAATACCGGAAGCGCGACCACAAACCAGACATCACGGGCGCCAAACAGAAACAGCCGCGCCGCCGACAACAGGTTAACCGCCCGGCTTTTAGAGAAGATGTCGCGAAATTTGACCTTCTGTTTGGCCCGGCCCAGATCACGCTGCAGCCCCAACACACTGATCAGCAGCATCAACAGCAGTGCCACGACCATAACCAGCAACGTGGTACGAAAACCCAACCCCGCCAGCAACGCGCCGCCGAGGAAAAAGCCTGCCCCTTTGAGGGCATTTTTGGAACCGGTTAACAGCGCAATCCAACGGTATAAGCCCGCCTGCTGCTGAGCCCTTACTAGCAGCTTAACGCTACTCTTGGCGCTCATCTTATTCAGATCTTTAGCGACACCCGACAGCGCTTGGGCCGCCATCACGTAAGGAACTGTTAACCAACTGTCGGCCACGGTCAGCATCAACAATGCGATGATCTGCAATGACAAGCCGATATTCATGGTGCGATTGAGGCCGATCCGGCTTCCTAACCAACCACCCAGCAGGTTGGTCACCACACCAAAAAGTTCGTAGAACAGAAATAGCATCGCGATCGCCAGCGGGGCATAACCCAACTGATGAAAATAGAGCACCACCAGCATCCGCAACGCACCGTCGGTCAGGGTAAAGCCCCAATAGTTGCCGGTGACTAACAGATACTGCCGTTGTGCCGATTCTACTTTAGACAACAAAATATTTGCCTAGCTTAACGCTGATACCGTTACAGCCCCATCGCAATCATTTTCAATGCTAGGTCAACTGTGCGGTTGGCGTAACCCATCTCGTTATCGTACCAAGTGTAGATCTTCACCGACGTGCCATTAACGATCATAGTCGACAATGCATCGACAATGCTCGAGCGCGGATCACTGCGGTAATCGATCGATACCAACGGCCGCTCTTCGTAGCCCAGGATCCCTTTTAGCTCGCCTTCAGCCGCCTCTTTGAACAGTTGGTTGACCTCTTCGACGCTAGCCTCGCGCTGCAGTTCGAACTGGCAATCGGTCAGCGACGCGTTGGCCAACGGTACGCGGATCGCATGGCCGTTGAGGCGCCCTTCCAACTCGGGGTAGATGGCGATGATCGCAGAAGCCGAACCGGTGGTGGTCGGAATCAACGACATACCGCTGGCACGTGCCCGGCGCAGGTCTTTATGCGGCGCATCGAGAATCACCTGGGTATTGGTCACATCGTGAATGGTGGTAAAGGCGCCGTGATGAATACCGATGCCCTCGTGCAGCACCTTCACAACCGGAGCCAGGCAATTGGTAGTGCAAGATGCGGCAGTAACAATCGGATATTTGGCCGGATCGTACAGATGATCGTTGACCCCCATCACTACGTTCAGGACATTCGGCTCTTTGACCGGCTGGGTGACCAGCACGCGTTTAACACCCTGATCCAGGTAGCCCTGCAACAAGGCACTGGTTTTATGCGCGCCACTGGCTTCTATCACCAGATCGCAACCCGACCAATCACCCTCGGCAATGCTGCGTTGCTGACTATAAGCAACCGGCGTTCCGCCGACTAACAACTGATCCTGGTCCGCACCCAAGCCGATATCCCAATGGCCGTGGACTGAATCAAATTCGAGTAGATGTGCCATGGTGGCAGCATCGCCACCCGGATCGTTGACCTTGACGATCTCCAGTTCGGAGTGATCCCAACCATTACGGAACACCAATCGTCCCATCCGGCCAAAACCGTTAATGCCTACTTTGATCGACATCGATACCTCTCCCTCAATTGCTAGAGTTAACGTGATTTATCACGGGTTAAACACTTCTTAAGCCAAGCATAATTCGTTTTTAATCAACGCACGATCTCTTTTTTAATAAAAAATATGACCTACTAACAAGCTATGCGTTAAATCAAAATATTACAAAAAAGCAGCTAAAGAGTTGCGAAACAGCGCCGACAGAACTATTAGAGCTATGACTACAGTAGCAATTACTGTTGGTCTGCTTGGGGGAAGGTCATACAGGGGGATAGTAATGATGACTCACTACGAGGACCAAGACGAAGAAAAGGTCTGCGTCTTGTCTAACAATTAATAAAAATTAGTAACCAAACTAAAACGGCGCTGAATCAGATTCAACGCCGTTTTTATTTACACCGCAATTCGTTGGCCAATAACTCAGTGCAAGGTCACACCGATCAGCCGAACCTGCTTGCGCAACGCATCAAAGCTATCACGCAGTGCCGCCAGCGGCATTAAGCCAAAATCAATCGGATCAACCGGCTTATCGTACCAACTGAGTGTGGCAACCCGGGTCATCAAATCAAACTCGCCCAGCAATGCATCCAGATAAACCATCACCGCCTCGACAGCGGGGTTGGCATCCATCTCGTCAAGATCATCCAAAAATACCGATAGGTGGAACTCGCCAGCATCCAACCGATGGCTAAACCAAAACTGACCGAGTGAGAACTCCTCATCGCCGACGTGAATACATTCGGGCATCGGGTCAAGTCGACCATTAAACGCGATCACCTGTAAGCCATCTATATTGGGCGCGGCATCGACCAGACTCAACACAGCAGCGATCGACTGGGTATAGCCATCACAACCAATCACCATCTCAATTCGGTTGCTTTGATCGTTGCGTTCAAAATGAAAAGTCAGATTGCCATCAATACCCTTCAACTGATGCTCGTACTGGCTCAGTAGACCGTGCGCAGATTGCTCGTCGGTTTCATCCAACAAGCCATCGATGGTATTGACTACCTCGCACCAAAAGGCAGTGATTTTTTCTAAATTAGGAATCATGAAACTGGTCACGTACGCGGTACAACTACGCCGGTTTGACCCATGTATTTACCGCTACGATCTTTGTATGAGGTTTCGCACACCTCATCGGCACCGAGGAATAGCATCTGCGCCACGCCTTCGTTGGCGTAGATCTTGGCCGGTAACGGCGTGGTATTGGAAAATTCCAGCGTTACGTGGCCTTCCCACTCGGGTTCAAGTGGGGTGACATTAACGATAATGCCGCAACGTGCGTAGGTGCTCTTACCTAGACAGATGGTCAGCACATCGCGGGGGATTTTGAAGTACTCAACTGTCCGCGCCAGCGCAAAGGAGTTGGGCGGAATAATGCAGACATCGGAGACCACATCAACAAAACTCTGATGGTCAAAATCCTTAGGATCGACGATCGATGAGTTGATGTTAGTAAATATCTTGAATTCATTGGCACAGCGAACATCGTAGCCGTAACTTGATGTACCGTAGGAAACGATCCGCTCACCGTCTTTAGTACGAACCTGACCCGGCTCGAACGGTGTAATCATTTCCTGTTCTTGCGCCGTTCGGCGAATCCACGTGTCTGACTTGATACCCATAGTTCTCTTTGCAATCCCAACATATCTGATTTTGGTACGGATAAACCGGCTCATCATACCTGCAACGCAACAAAAATACCGCACTTTATAGCAACAGTGCGGCAGCGACATTCCAGTCCTATGCAATCAATCGTTTTGAACTACGATCTCTGGAAATACGTTGGCATAATTTTTAGCCCGGACGGCCAGTGACGCGGCCAGTTTCAGGGCTATATCGCGGTAGTGACCGGCTTCGTCGGAATCGGGATGACTAACCATCGTCGGCTGCCCCGCATCGGCCTGCTCTCGAATAGACAACTTCAGCGGTAAGCGGCCCAACAGGTCGACCTGATACTTTTCAGCGATCTGCTCACCGCCACCCTCGCCAAAGATCGGCTCGCTATGGCCGCACTGGCTGCAGGTATGCAAGCTCATATTCTCAACGATCCCCAGCACCGGCACGTCGACCTTGCGGAACATCTCGATCCCTTTCTTGGCATCGAGCAGCGCGATGTCTTGCGGCGTGGTCACGATCAGCGCCCCGGTAATCGGCGCCTTTTGTGACAGCGTCAATTGGATATCACCGGTACCCGGCGGCATATCGACAAACAGATAATCCAGGTCATCCCACAGCGTTTGAGTCAGCAACTGCTGCAGCGCGCCGCTGGCCATCGGCCCGCGCCAGACCATGGGTTGATCATCATCGACCAGCAAGCTCATCGACATCATCTGAAGACCATGGCCCTGGACGGGGTGCATGGCGTTCTCAGCCGCCTGCGGCTTGACTCCCGGCGCTATCCCGAGCATCAGCCCCTGGCTGGGCCCATAGATATCGGCATCCAAAATCCCCACCCGAGCCCCCTCGGCGGCCATCGCCAAGGCCAAATTGACAGTCGTGGTGGACTTGCCGACTCCACCTTTGCCCGAAGCCACGGCGACGATGTTACGGACATTATCCAGGCTCTTAAGGTTTTTTTGCGCCTTATGCGCGATCACTTTACTGACCAAATCGAGCTCCAGCGACTCCACCCCCTCGACCGCTAACACCAGATCCCGCAACTGCGGAACCATTTGTGCGCTGACCGATTTGAGCGGATAGCCCAGCTCTAACTCCAGTGTGCAAACCGTGCCGTCGAGCCCAAGCGTTTTAATCGCTCGAGCTTGCTTTAAGCTCTGCTGGCTATAAGGCGGAACGTACTCAGCAATAGCCGCTTCGATCAACGGCAACAGACTTGAACTCATCAATTTCCTCTCAAACTGGGTCATACCCAGAAAAACCAACCATTAAAGTCAACTATATCCTAGAGACCGATAGTCGTCACTGATTAATATCCATCCGTCGATCAACGTATCAACTAACGCCGAACCAGAAACACACCTGACTCTTTATGATGGGTGTAGGGGAACTGATCAAACAACGCCATCCGCTCGATGCGATGCGTTTGAGTCAATGTTTCCAAATCCCGCGCCAACGTATCTGGGTTACAGGAGACATACAGAACATATTGATAGTGCTGCACCAGCGCACGTGTTCCGTCATCCAGCCCGGATCGTGGTGGGTCGACCAACACCGTGGAGAAGTTGTAGCTATCCAGATCGATCTCTCGCAAGCGCCGGAACGCCCGCACCTTATTCATCGCCTCGGTGAACTCTTCGCTGGATAAGCGAGCGATAGCGACGTTGTCGATGCCATTGAGCTGCAAGTTATAATGCGCCGAATTGACCGACACCTTGGCAATTTCAGTAGCTAGCACCCGATCAAATAGGTCACTCAGCGCTAGGGTAAAGTTGCCATTGCCGCAGTACAGCTCCAACAGATCACCGCCGCAATCGCGGATCGCATCGCGCGCCCAGCCCAGCATCTGCACATTGATCGCAGCATTGGGTTGGGTAAAACTGTTTTCGACCTGCTGATAACTCAGTTCACGATCGCCAACCGGCAGCGTTTCCAGCACCCAATCCTGCGACAGCACCTCTTTTTGCTTGCGACTGCGGCCGATCAGCTTGATGCCCAGATCGGTTTGCAACGCTGTGGCGATATCGATCCACGCTTGCTGCAGCGGACGGTGATACAGCAGCGTCACCAGCAGTTCGCCGCTCAGCGTGCTGAGAAAATCGACCTGAAATAGCCGCCGCGACAGCTCTGGTTCGGACTTGATCCGCTCAAGCAGAACAAACATCACCTGATGAATCCGCTCGGACACCATCGGGCAGGTATCGATCCGGATCGGGTTACGTTTATCACCCGGCTCGAACATCGCATAAAAAAGATCATCACCATCGTGCCAAATGCGGAACTCGGCACGCTGACGGTAATGTTGAGTGGGTGAGGAAAAAAGCTCCAGTTCGGGTGGAGCGAAATCGCTGAACTGCTCCCGCAATTGGTCAGCTTTTTCGGCTAACAAGGCGGAATACTGCTCAGGGCTAACAGCGTCGATATTCATGTCACTACGGGACCGGCAAAAGCGGCTATTCTAACAGCCCCGCTGCTTGCTGAGTATGGCTGGTTTCGATTCAGTCGTCGTTTTGATCAGCGCTCTCGAGTTGAGCCTGCGCCAACAGTCTCCAAACGCCCAGTCGTGACGTTAGCCCCAGTTTTTCAAGGTAAGCCTGATCAACGGCAACGCCAGGGTATGGCGCACTGCTGTTTTCAAATTCATGCAGCAACGCATCGGCGACATGAACAGCAGATAGCGGGCTCCAGTTCGCAGACGGCAGCACACTAGGGTTCTGATGCATCAGCACGGCTTCGACAATCACCGGCGGAATTTTCCACAGGCCTAAAATATAAGCCCCCGCTTCAGGATGCGTGACACCAAACAACACTTTCTCAACTTCGGCTAAAGTCCGATTTTTTCGGTGACAGTAATCGACAGCTTTGTTGTATTTTTCAAATCCGTTAGCCGCCAGCACCAGCATACCAAAACTGTGTAACAGGCCGCCGACAAAAGCCTGGTCGGCCAGATCTCGACTCCCGCCCTCCTCTAGCATGATGGAGCGCGCCAGCTTACCCACAGCCACCGAGTGTTCCCGTAACCGCTCTAGATTGAGGCCGTTACCATTTTTAGTTTTTGGAAACCCTTCAAACACGTGGGTGGCCAACACGATATCGCGAATCTGCCGCACACCAAGCAGGCTGACCGCTTGTTCAAGGCTCGCTACCCGACGCCGCAGACCAAAAAAAGCCGAGTTGACCAGATGCAGTAACTTGGCCGCTATCGCCATGTCCTGCTCGATAATATGGGTGATTACCGCCGAATCGGTGGTGTCTTTCTCCAGCGCCCGATTCAGCTCATGATAAACAGTAGGGGGAGAGGGCAGCCGGCCGACGCGACCGATCGCCTGCTTGACCCGGTCGCAAGTGATCATGGTTTGGATCTGACAACTGTGGTCAATCGCCTCGCGCAAGGTATCAACATCGCAAGGTTTGTTCAGTAACTGGTGGGCAAGGTCCGACGCTTCGACCGAAGAGGTCATACTGGCGTAACCGGTTAATACGATTCGAGCTACGGCCGGCGCAACTTCTACCACTTGCGCCATCAACTCCGCCCCGTTCATGCCGGGCATCTGCATATCGGTAACTAACACGTCGAAAGGTTGTTGACGCAACTGCTCCAGTGCATCCGGCCCCGAACTGCAGAACGTCACTTGCCAGTGATCGCGCTGACTGCGGAACAATCTCCGATAGCCATCGAGCACATTGGTATCGTCATCGACAATCAACACCCGCTTGATATTCGGCTTAATAGGAGCGGTTACTGTCGAAGCTTGCATATGAGACATGGCCTTCTCCATGAATCGGCCGTAGCCAAAAAAATCCCTGATTTATACTCGTTCGATACATCTCAACCCAAACGCTGGTAGCAGGCAGTGGTCGAGATTACCGCAATGGATGCCTGTTTGTAACTGCCTTCGAACAGTATACAATTCGGCCACCGGATTGGGAGTACCGAGGGCCTGCTTGGCATGCTTCCAAGATTCATCTGTTTGAGTGGAAAAGCCAGCACTATGTCGACTACGCCCCGTAAGATTCTTGTTACCAGCGCCCTGCCGTACGCCAACGGATCAATCCATCTGGGCCACCTACTGGAGTATATCCAGACCGATATCTGGGTCCGATTCCAGAAGAGTCGTGGCGAACACTGTACTTATGTTTGTGCAGATGATGCTCATGGTACCGCCATCATGCTCAAGGCCGAGCAACAAGGCATCACCCCTGAACAACTTATCGCTCAAGTCAGCGCTGAACACCAAGCCGATTTTGCCGAGTTCTTCGTCGGTTTCGACAACTACCACTCGACTCATTCGGAAGAGAATCGCGAGCTCTCGAGCCTGATCTACAACCGTTGTAAAGAAGCGGGGCATATCGCCAGCCGTACCATCACCCAGGCCTACGATCCCGAGAAAAAGCTGTTTCTGGCCGACCGTTTTATTAAGGGTAGCTGCCCTAAGTGCAAGGCCGAAGATCAGTACGGTGACAATTGCGAAGTCTGCGGTGCTACGTACAGCCCGGCGGAACTGATCAACCCTCGTTCAGCCATTTCGGGCGC
>JBALWS010000073.1:0-21870 GCA_036960405.1 Halopseudomonas sp.
TGTTTGTTAGAGGCAACCGGTCGAGTGCCGCAACAACTAATTGGGACATAGCCATTTTTATTGGTATTGAGATGGGGCGAGTTAGGCGCTATGCCCAGCAAACAGCGTTTTCTGTTGATGCTGAGCCTGCTTACGCTGCAGCTTCTCGCCACGGTGGACCAGATACTCACCCACCGCCAAGGTGATCAACACTCCACCACCCACTTGGAGCAGAATCATCAGGTCCACCGGCTCACCGGGGACCCAGAAGAACATCAGAATCGATAACAGCAGGATTGCGATACAGATAAACGACAGCGCAAAACCCATCGCATTGCCGCCCGGAACCTTAAACGGACGCGGATGATCGGCGTCGGTCAATCGCAATTTCAGAAACGCCAGGTGCATGGCGATATAGGGCAGCAGGAAGATAATGGCGCTGAACGAGAACAGGGTCCAGAACAGTTCTTCCACATTACTGGCCATCAGGCCGTAGACCACCATGATCGAGGTACTGATCAGTCCCGTCAGCACTGCCGCACCGACAGGGCTCTGGTGCTGGGCATGAACCCGGCCAAAGATCGCCGGCAATTCCTTAGCATCAGAAGCCTCGACGGCTGCCCGGTTACCACCCAGTGTCCAGGTCACCATGGTCGAAAACAACGTAAACAACGCCATCACACCGACGACCAGCGCAAAGCTGTTACCCAGCTCGCTACCACCGAATAGCTCCTTCAATGTCACCGCCAAAATATCGATCATATCGACATTGTCAGCCGGAACCGCGGCCAGCACGCCGACGGTACCGAAGATATAGAAGCCTGCGGCAAACAGACCGGCAGCCAGCATCGCACGGGGAATATTGCGAGTAGGGTTGATAATCTCATCACTCTCGGCGCTGATCAGTTCGATACCCAGGCAGCCGTAAACCACCACGGGTAGATACATCAGCCCCGCCTGCAGGTCACCCAACGCCGTGCTAAAACTCATATCGTTGGCAAAGCCGTTCTCCAGGCCGTAAGCGATACCCGCGCCACCCAACAGCAAGATGACCGCAAACTTGGTGATGGTGCCGATGTTAGGAATCCATTTGCTGTAATCGAGACGAATACAGTTAGCCCAGGTAGTTAACCAACACATCGCCACACCCAGCCCGATCTGCGCCCAGATACTCATATCGGGAAAGAACAGTGCCGCGAAAATGCCGGCGAACATGATATACACCGCAGGCATCCATAAGGCGATATTGATCCAATATTGCCAGGTAATCCGCGCCGCCCAACGGGTATTAAACGCATCCCGAACCCAGGCATAGATACCACCCTGCTCTGGATAAGAGGTGCCCAATTCAGCCGTCACCAGCGTGTTGGGAATCAGAAACAGCACGATAACCACCAGCCACCAGAAGATGGCGGCGGGCCCCACCGCAGCGGCCATCGCGATCTGATCGATCAACAGTACGGCCGAAACGGTATAGAGGGTCACATCGAGTGCAGTGAGCGTTTTTTTATGACTAAGAGGGTTACTCATCGGTGGGTACCTTCATTATTTTTATATTAGTTGTTTTAAAGCTGTTGTCAGTTAATGCGGACCATTACCGATTAATCTCCGGAAGCGTTGGCGTCGGCCAGCACGTAGAGAAACTCCAGCGCCAGCGTCGCGGCGGCCAGCGAGGTAATTTCTGCGTGATCGTAGGAGGGAGATACCTCCACCACGTCCATCCCCTGCAGGTTCATGCCCTTGAGGCCACGAATCACTTTTAGGGCGCAATCGGTGCTGATCCCGGCGGCGACCGGGGTGCCGGTGCCTGGCGCAAAGGCAGGATCCAGGCCGTCGACGTCGAAACTGACATAGGCCTTATGGTCGCCGACGCGAGCGCGAATTCTCTCCAGCACCGCTGCAGGGCCATGATCGTTAACCCAAGCGGCATCGAGCACTTCCAGAGGGTAGTTATCGCGATTGAACGAGGTACGGATACCGATCTGAATCGAGCGTTCGGTATCGATCAATCCCTCGTTCATCGCATGGTAGAAGACGGTACCGTGATCGTACTTAGAACCACCGGAGTAGGTGTCGGTATGGGCATCGAAATGGATCAACGCCATCGGGCCATGCTTCTTAGCGTAAGCACGCAATAGCGGCAGACTGACGAAGTGATCACCGCCGAAGCTGAGCATCTTCTTGCCCGCATTCAAGATACGACTGGCATGAGCCTCAGCATTGACAACAAAGCTCTCCGGTTCGCCGTATTGGAAGAAGATATCGCCGCAATCGGCCACGTTCAGGTGATCGTCTAGGGCGAAGTCCCAGGGCCAGCGTACGCCTTCCCACACCAGGTTTGCCGAAGCGGTGCGGATCCCCTTGGGGCCCATCCGCGAACCCGAGCGACCACCACAGGCCAGATCAAACGGAATACCTGAAACCACCACATCGGCATCGCTCTGTTCGATGTCGGTGACCGCTGGAAACTGCATAAAGGTATCGGTATAGGTGGCGTAGATAGGCACGTAATCTTCGTTGGCCTTAGCGTACGCAGCTGCCGTATCGGAGCTGGAGAATCGGTCGACAGCGTTGGCGCAGGCATCCTCGGTTTTGGGTCTGGTCATCGATGCTTCCTTATTATTGGTCTTAGATCACGTCTAGAGGCAATCTACTAGCGCGAGTCTGGTTTACCATTCTGCAGTTGGATAGATGCGAACGGTATACCCTGTTCAGGGGTGCTGCTCTACAGTTCAAACGATGCAGGTTTCGACCGACTCGGGGCCTACCTGAACAGGGTATATCGGCGCTAGCTGCTGACTTCTAGACTGTCACCCTACTTACAACAACAACGACACTCGCTTGTCGGGATCCGCTTTCACCTGGGGTTCGATGGGCTCGGAGGACACGATGTCAGAGAAGACTTTCTACACCCCGCTGGGCGGCAATGACATGCCGCGTTTTGGTGGCCCTGCCACCTTCATGCGCTTGCCAGCCGTAGAGCTAACTAGCGAGCTGGATGCCGCCTTTATCGGCGTTCCTTTCGATATCGGCACCTCCAACCGCCCCGGTGCTCGTCTGGCACCGCGTGAGATCCGTGACGAATCACGGATGCTGCGCCCATTCAATGTTTCCACCGGAGCCGACCCGTTCAACAGCCTGACCGTGGCCGACATCGGCGACGTTCCGATCAACACCTTTAACCTGCTGAAAAGCATCCAGATCATCGAAGGTTTTTACGATGACGTGGTCAGTTGCGGCGTCGCACCGCTGACCATCGGCGGCGATCACACCATCACCCTGCCGATCTTGCGGGCACTGAAGAAAAAACACGGCCCTATCGGCTTGATCCATATCGATGCCCACGCCGATGTTAACGATGAGATGTTCGGTGAGAAAATCGCCCACGGCACGCCGTTCCGCCGTGCTGTAGAAGAAGGCCTGCTCGATTGTGATCGGGTGGTGCAAATAGGCCTGCGCGGCACCGGCTACTCGGCCGACGAATACGACTGGTCGCGCGACCGGGGATTTCGCGTCGTCACTGCTGAAGAGTGCTGGCACAAATCGTTGGCACCGCTGATGGCCGAAGTCCGTGAGAAGGTCGGTGGTGGTCCGGTGCATATCAGCTTTGATATCGACGGCCTGGATCCTGCCTTCGCGCCCGGTACCGGTACCGCCGAAATCGGTGGTCTGACTGTAATGCAGGGGATCGAGATTATCCGTGGCTGCAAAGGGTTAGATATTATCGGCGGCGATCTGGTTGAAGTGTCCCCACCATACGACAACTCCAAGAGCACATCGGTGGTAGCCGCCAACCTGCTGTACGAGATGCTTTGCGTGCTACCTGGGGTGAATTACACCGAGCGATAAGCGTTCTGAGCCTTGCTCTAATTTGTCTTCCCTCCAGCGACGGTTCAACGCACTCAGTTGTGTAAGGAGGCTATCGGTGCAAAGAAGATACAGTTGCTGACTGCGCCTAAATTCAACTCGCTTCAGACCTTGCAGAAACACTTGGGGACTTATTCGTAGGTTCCCTAACATTTAGATGAACTCCTAACCGGAAGGGGGACGGCTAGGAGGCTATGTTAAACAGTACTTAGAAGGTGCGCGATACTGTGAGCAATACCGTATTATCGTTTCGGAACAAACCGCTTTCTACCTTATTTTCGCTATCGATATCGTTAAATAGATAAGCCGCTGACAGGTCTACTCCAGCAACATTGCCTGAGATTCCGACGGAGAAATCAGAGTATTCACCGATATCAAACTGCTTCCAGTAATCTCCAAAGCTTCTTCCGGCATGGAGATCAACACTGATTTGCTCTGTGATCGCTTTGCTATAGTTTAGCGAAAGGTAGTGCCCTTCTTCTGATAGCTGAATCACGTCATCGGCATATTGATAGGTCAGTGATATATCACCGTAATACAACCCAAACGCAATCTCTGCATAATCGATATCGCCGGCTTGATAGCCTGGATACTGGTAATAGTAGAGCGTAGCATCGTAGCTCAGCTGTTCCGAAAAGCTCCCCGCATAGCCAACATACCAGTCGATCTCTAGGTTAGCATCATCGCCGAAATCAACATTGCTTCCCCAAACCCCTGCAAATATGCCGTTCTCTAATGACAGGTCTAAGCTGCCTTGCAGAGTGGTATCACCTGCTGTTTGAGATGTACCCCGATAGCGATAATCGTTTGCAAAGGTCACGGTTCCAGATACATCGGCAGCGTAAACCTGGCTACTGATCACGGTGGCTACAGCGGCTGAGATTAATAGTCGTTTCATTTTTTTCCTTCTTATTTTTAGTGGGTAAAGCAGTTTTTCACTAATGTTGGGCGAACGAAGCTGACTCGGTTGTTAACACGACCAAGTACTCACCCAGCAGATGTGATGAACAAACCCCCAGCGGTACTCAAACCGCTGGCAGGAATTAGAATTGTTTAAGCGTTAAGATCATCTATCACCGCGTTGAGGCTTTCGGCAAGCACGTCGATGATGGTGTCGCACTGCTCTTTGGATAGAACCAGCGGCGGTGAAAGAATAATTAAATTGCCCACGGGGCGAACGATCAGACCGCGATCTTGGCAGTGTTTGAATACCCGGTCGGTGATGCCAACGCTGGGATCAAACGATCGCTTACTGGCTTTATCAGCAACCAGCTCAACGCCGATCATAAAATGTGAGCCTCGTACGTCACCCACTATCGGCAGCTCAGCCAGCTTCTGTGCTTGAGAAAAGAAATAGGGACCAACCTCTTTGACATGGTCGCAAATGTTCTCCTGCTCGAGAATTTCAATATTCTTCAGTGCGGCAGCACAGGCCACCGGATGGCCTGAATAGGTAAAGCCATGGGTCAGTAGACCGCCATCACACTGAGGCTTGCTGATCACCTCGTAGATATCATCCGAGATCAGGGTCGCGCCCAGTGGGATATAGCCGGAGGTCAGCCCTTTGGCGATGCAGATAATGTCCGGTGTACAGCCGTAGATCGACTCAGAGGCAAACATCTCACCCAGGCGGCCAAACGCCGTCACCACCTCATCGGCGATATAAAGCATGTCATAGCGCTTACAGACTTCATGCATGCGCTTGTGATAACCCTGAGGGGCTACCAGCACGCCGCCAGCGCCCATGATAGGTTCGGCAATAAACGCCGCAACATTCCCCGGACCCAGCTGAAGGATGCGGTTCTCAAACTCGTCAACGAGGTAATCGCAATAGGCGGCTTCGCTAAGATCTTCTGCACCGAGCGGACGACGGTACATGTTGGCAGCAGAGACATATTCGATCATCTCATCCGGGCAATCGAAACTATGCTTGGTACCCATAATGCCGGTCAGACCCGCTGCTAGATAGGTCGAACCGTGATAGCCATCAAGCCGCGAGATAATCTTTTTCTTGCTGTGCTGGCCTTTCACATTGAAGTAGAAATGAATCAGCCGTACCGCTGTATCGTTGGCCACCGATCCACCGCAGCCATAAAACACATGATTCAGGTTCCCCGGCGCCAGGTCGGCCAACTTAGCGGCCAGCTTCGACGCAGGTTCGTTGGTGCAATGACCGAACGGGTTGTAGTACTGCATCTGCATCACCTGTTTGGCGATAGCGTCTGCCATGGCTTTGCGACCGTGGCCAATATTCACACACCACAGACCGGCAATACCGTCTAGATATTCATTGCCTTCACTATCTGCGACATAGGCACCTTCGGCCCGCTGTATCACCTGACTGCCTTCCTCTTTAAAGGTTGAGTAGTCGGTATAGGGGTGCATGAAGTGATTTTTATCCATTTCCCATACGACGTTTTTGGTGGTGGTCGACATAGTGGTACCTCGATCATTGTCTGGTTATTCAAGCTTTTCTTGTTGTGACGACTATCTAACCAGCCTTTCCCCCTGCTTCGAAATCTACCAAAAGGGATATACCTTTTGGCATATATCCCTTAATGAGCTCGTATGAGAAAAGTATCTGTTTCCATCCAACACAGTCGTTTGACGAGGTAGACCCATGAGCCAAGACACAATAAAAACCATTCGCGTCGACGAAGACCGGCTTTGGCAGCGTTTAATGGAGATGGCTAAGATCGGTGCATCCCAAAACGGAGGTTGTAATCGACAGGCGCTGACCTCAGTCGACCAACAAGGCCGCGCTCTATTTATTCAATGGTGTGAAGCCGCCGGCTGTACCGTTCGCTGGGATAGCATCGGTAATATCTTTGCCCGTCGCCCTGGACGCAGCAATGATCTCCCCGCCGTCATTACCGGCAGTCATCTGGATACCCAACCTACCGGTGGTAAATTTGACGGTGTTTACGGTGTTCTGGCGGGGTTGGAAGTGATCGAAACTCTAAACGACCACCAGGTTGAAACCGAACATCCGTTAGATGTGGTTGTCTGGACCAACGAAGAAGGCGCACGTTTTTCACCGGCAATGATGGGATCAGGTGTATTCAGTAACACCTTCGATCTAGATGAAACCCTGAAAATCACCGACAAAGCAGGTATTTCAGTCGGAGAGGCACTGCAACAGACAGGTTTTACCGGCTGTGACAGCAATCGTCCCTCTGCCATCAAAGCCTCCTTCGAAGCCCATATCGAGCAGGGCCCGATCCTAGAAGCCGAGCAGAAACAGGTCGGCGTAGTATCCGGCATTCAGGGTATGCGCTGGTATGACCTAAGCATCCAAGGCCAACCGGTACACGCAGGACCGACACCAATGGAGACACGCCGCGATCCCTTCATGGGGCTGACCGCTATCTGCGACCTACTCTACCAATTAGCCGAAACTCACGCGCCCTGGGCACGGGTCACCTTTGGTGATATCAAAGCTCTTCCCGGCGTACGTAACACCGTTCCTGAAACGCTGGTATTAGCGGTCGACTTGCGTCATCCCGACCAAGCTATATTGGACAAGATGGATCGTGAGTTCCGAGCTATTGCCAAGCAACAGGCAGCACGCTTTGAGCTCACCACCGAGATCCGCGATGAATGGAATCTGCCCGCCGTCAGCTTTTCCAAAGACTGCGTAACGACCGTTGAAGCGGCCGTTGATGCATTGGGCTACGAGTATATGCCGATGTTCAGCGGAGCCGGACATGACTCAGGCTATATAGCCAAAGTAGCCCCCACCAGCATGATCTTTGTGCCCTGCGAAAAAGGCATCAGCCATAATGAAGCAGAAAATGCTAAGCCGGAAGATCTAGCAGCCGGATGCAATGTCCTGCTACATTCAATGCTAAAGATGGCTAAGTGCTGAATAATTCAGAAGCCAGAACGCTCTGATAACGCTACAGGCTAGGTATGCTATGAGGCTATACGACGGACTTCACCACAAGGATGTAGCCGACTGGCATAAAGACCTAGCCCTACTGACCGATTCGCTGCGGTTGGATAATTTCTCGGAACTGTTGTGCGACACGCTCGCTAAAGTGGTCAACTTCCAGACTGTAATCTGCATGACCTACAAGAAGGGTCATGCTCCCATCTCAATCTACGATAACTATTCACCCGAACGTGCCAAAGAAGTGATCGATGCCTACATAAAAGGGGTCTATGTGCTAGATCCCTTTTATACCTCGGTGATGAACGATATCACTCCAGGCGTCCATCGGCTGATGGAGATGGCTCCAGATTCGTTTGAGGAGAGTGACTACTATCAACAATTTTATCGGAAATTAAACAGTGTCGAAGATGAGGTGGGGATTTTTATCGACCTGTCCAACGACGTGACCTTGATCATTTCTCTGTGTCGTTGGTCGGGTTTAGAAACCTTGACCCGCCGCGAACGCAATGTACTTAACTCCATTTTTCCGATGATCCGCAGCCTGTGCCGAGAATTCTGGCGGTTACAGGCGGGCCAGTATGTCGACAAGCTAAACCAAAACAGCCCGGTTGAACTGGCATTTAACACCTTCGGTGACGGCCTATTAACCGATCGGGAGCAGCAGATTATCGGCTTAATTCTTCAGGGCCACTCCAGCAAATCGGTCGCCTCGACGCTGGGCATCACGCCTGGAACAGTCAAAGTTCATCGTAAAAACATCTATACCCGGCTAAAAATATCGACCCAGTCGCAGCTATTCTCGCAGTTCCTCAATCACTTGGCCGTGCAAGCCACTCATAGTTAAACAGCGCTACCGGCCTCTCGGTCGCGCCTTATCAGCTTTCGAATTCAGCCGACGATTTATGTTAGTCGAGCCCGTCCAATGCGATCCATGTCATCTTCAACTCTGAGAACTTCTCCAGCGCATGCAACGACTTGTCCCGTCCATTACCCGACTGTTTAACACCCCCAAATGGCGTGCTTGAATCGCCACCGGCCCAGCCATTGACCCAGACCATCCCCGCCTCAAGTGCCCGACTGCTGCGATGGGCCTTATTCAGACTAGATGTCCAGACCGAAGCACCCAAACCAAAATCACTGTTATTGGCTTTATCGATCGCTTCCTGCCAACTACTAAAGCTATCAACCGCTAATACCGGGCCGAAAATCTCCTCGCGCACAATTTTCATTGTTTCATGGGTCTGATCAAATATCGTCGGTGGCAGGTAATAGCCATTACCAGGAGTTGACGCGGTCTCTCCCCCCATCAACAGGCTAGCGCCCTCCTCCACTCCTGAGGCAACATATGCACGAACTCTATCTAACTGCTGGCGATCGACCAAAGGTCCCATATTGGTGGCAGGATCAAGCGGGTCTCCCGGGACAAATTTCGCCGCTTCTTGTAGCAATAACTTCATGAAAGGCTCTCGAATCGACTCTTCAACATACAACCGAGAGGTCGCTATGCAGACTTCACCCTGGTTTGAGAAGATAGCGGATGCCGACGTCGCCGCAGCCGCCTCAAGGTCCTTACAATCAGCAAAGATGATAGAGGGAGACTTACCGCCCGCTTCAAGCCAAACCCGCTTCATATTTGACTGACCGGCATACTGCATTAACTGCCCTGCTACGGCCGTTGATCCGGTAAAGGCGATCACATCCACATCCGGATGTAGTGCCAACGCTTTACCCACGGTATGGCCGTAACCGGGCAGTACATTAAAGACACCATCCGGAACTCCCGCTACTGTGGCCAGTTCGGCCAAACGCAACGCACTCAAAGGTGATTTCTCTGATGGCTTAAGAATCACACTATTACCAGCCGCCAACGCCGGTGCCAGCTTCCAGGACGCCATCATCAATGGATAGTTCCAGGGAACTATGGCGGCAACAACACCGATCGGTTCGCGCTGAATCAGCGCGAGTGCCTTGTCTCCGGTCGGAGCTATTTCTCCGTAGAGCTTGTCTATCGACTCAGCCGACCAACGAAAGGTTTCAACGGTTGAGGGCAGATCAAAGCCAAGGCTATCAGCAATGGGCTTACCCATATCGAGCGTATCCAACAGCGCCAGTTCCTCACTGTGCTGTTCGATCAGATCGGCAAAACGAAGCAGCACCCGCTTACGATCGGCAGGAGCTCGATGTGACCAGCTTCCACTGGCAAAACTACGCCGCGCCGCTACAACCGCGAGTTCAACATCGGCATCGCTACAACTAGCCACGGAAGCGATGACCTGTTCGGTCGCAGGGTTGATGGTATCGAGCGTAGCGCCATCCGCAGCGGCACAGTAACCACCATCGATATAAGCCTGGGTTTTGAGTGATAACGCAGCGGCCATCTGGCTCCATTCGTTATAGTTTTTCATCGGTGTGCTCCACGGTGAGGGCTGAGTTTGCTTATCTCAAGCCATTGTATGGATGGCGATGACAGAACAGATATATAACAAAGGGGGTAGCGGGCCTATTGCTACAGGCTACTGCCAATCGGTCAGGCCATATCGATTCAACAACACATCCAGTTGACCGTTATTGCGCAACTTGCGGATGCCAGCATCGTACAGATCCGCCAAATGTTGAGCGTCGGATCTTGCCGGTGAGAAGCCTAGGTAGATAGGTAATGCATCACCATAAAGCTCACCCATGGACATCTGCTGCTGGATTCCCAACTTACGAGCCATATAAAGGCCAACATTGAAATCTACCAAAAAAGTATCGATACGACCTCGCTGAAGCAGTAGAAGGTTACGTTTTACGGCATCCTCCCCTCGTAACTGCAGCACCTTGGTGTTCTCAGCATTATCTTTCAAGTAGGCATTCATCTTGGATCCATAGTCATAATTGGCGACAGCTCCCAAGGTGATTTCTACGAGCGAGCTATGATCCAGGTATCTCCATTGATCGCCTTTGCGTTTGATAAAACCAGTCCTGATTACACCAACAGGCTGCTTCGGCAATACCAGCGCGCTCCCCGTATCACGACTGGCGCCAATAGCTGCGCTAAAAGTTCCCCGCTCTACCGCTTGCAATGCCCGAGACCAGGGGATGGTCTGATACTCAACCTGGTAGCCCGCAGGTTCGTAAATCAATCTTATCAGTTCAACAACATAGCCAATTTGCGGGGCCTCCACCGCGCAGTTATACGGGCAATAGGGGTCAGCAACGACCTGAATGGTTGCTAGAGATTCGGCAGCAACCGCAGTCTTAAAGAGCAATACGATTGTAAAAGAACTTGCAGCAAAAGCCCTTACTACACATACGAACAAACAGCCTAGACCGTTAGTTGCCCCGTTATTTTTGGCCTTTGAAGGTAGGATGACACCGCACCTCTCATCATTAAAAAGCTAAACAACACCCTGTAAATGTAGCTTTAACTCAATCTGTCAGACTCTTTTTTCAAGGGCTACCACTTTTGGGATATAGGATCGCAACAGCGATCACTTCTAGGATAGAAAGCACAATCACTCCTTCCAATAAATATAACAAGGTAATGGTGTATGAAACTCCTCGTAGCTAAATCCTGCCAAACACTACTTCAGCACTTGCTACTGTTTCCTTTCGTACTTTCATCATATCGCTCCAGCTATATCCATTAATCGATAGCTAAATCTGACTGTGTTGATCAGACAGCAAGGTGATAGGTAAATGAATAACAATCTAAGTTCAGCTATTGCTGGATACCGCATGCCAGGTGAGTTTGAATCTCATGAAGCTTGCTGGATGCTATGGCCACAACGTAGTGATGTTTGGCGTAACGGTGCCAAGCCAGCGCAGCAAGCCTTCGTAAAAGTTGCTCAGGCAATCGTCAGCAGCGAACCACTGTTCGTCGGCGTTAGCGATGAACAATATGAGAATGCTAGAGCAATGTTACCGGCTGAAGTTCGTGTCGTAGAGATCAGTTCAAATGATTCTTGGATGCGAGATATGGGACCGACTTTTGTCATTGACGACAGAGGAAATCGCGCTGGCATCGACTGGATATTTAATGCCTGGGGCGGTTTAAATGGCGGCCTCTATTACCCTTGGGATAAAGACAATCGCATCGCCCGTAAAGTTTGTGAATTGAGCGGTACGCCTCGCGTTGCAGCCCCATTGGTAATGGAAGGTGGAGCCATTCATGTTGATGGTGAAGGGACCCTGATCACTACCGAAGAGTGTTTGCTTAATCCAAATCGCAACCCTGAACTGAATCCTGAGCAGATCGAAAAACACCTGAGAGAGCTGTTGGGGGTTGAAAAAATCATCTGGCTACCTCTCGGCACCTATAACGATGAGACCAACGGTCATATCGATAATATCTGCTGCTATCTGCGCCCAGGTGTCGTTGCTCTTCATTGGTGTGATGACCCGCAAGATCCTCAATTTGATATATCCCGCCAAGCCTTGGAGGTACTAGAAAATATACCCGATGCCAAAGGTCGTTCGCTTGAAGTGATCAAGCTGCCACAGCCCAGCCCGATCTGTATCGATGATCACGAAGCTGGCGGCATTGATCGTACCGAGCATAGCCACGACAGGCCTGCGGGTATGCGTATGGCCGGTTCCTATATCAACTTCTATATCGGCAATAGTGTCGTCGTCTTTCCTCAGCTTGATCCCATCTACGACGCCGATATCGAGGCCATCCTGATGCAACAATTTCCTGGCCGACGAGTTATCGGCGTGCCAGCAAAAGAGATCCTCCTTGGCGGTGGGAATATCCACTGTATAACCCAGCAGCAACCCACTCGAAAAGTTAGTCCGAATTAAAAACCAGCAGCCCTTGGCTAGAATGAAATAATAAGAAAAGGTGATAATAATGTTAAACGAACGAACTGAAACCTTAATACTCCACGACATAAAGCCAACGTTCAAAATACCAATATTGATATTTTGTATCGCAGTTGCCGCTGTCGCCCTATTCAGTTATTTCAACATAGGTGCAGTCGATGGGGAGTTTGGCATACTAAGCCTGTTCCCAACGATGGTTGTCGTAATCATGGCGCTGTATACCAAGCGAACCATTGAATCGTTGTTCGTTGGTGTTCTCATTGGCCTGCTGATGACCAAGTCATTCGATGCTTTCATCCCTGCATTGGGAAGCAACTTCCTTTCAGTTTTCATGAATGAAACTGTGGCCTGGATCTTTATAGCCTGCGGTTTGATGGGGAGTATGATCTCGCTGGTCACCGTGGGTGGTGGTGCAGAAGCCTTCGGTAGCTGGATCTCCAAAAAAGTCAGCACCAAAAAAGGAACCCTGTTTTCAACGATGGGGTTAGGCTTATTAATTTTTATCGATGATTACCTCAATGCGTTAACCATCGGTTCATCGATGCGTAAGGCCACCGACAAAGTAAAGACTTCACGTGAGTTTCTAGCTTATGTTGTCGACTCAACTGCAGCGCCCGTCTGTATCCTTTTGCCCTTCTCAACGTGGGCAGTATTTTTCTCCGGTCTGCTAGAAGAGAACAATGTTGCGGCTGAAGGCCAAGGCATGGACCTATTCATCCAGTCGATTCCTTACATGTTTTACGCATGGGTCTGCTTGGTTGTTGTGATCTTAGCCATCAACAAAAACATTCCTCTGCTGGGTAAGATGCGCCAAGCCGAGGAGCGTGCCGAGCAGACGGGTGTTGTCGTCGCCAAAGAAGATGCCAGCGCCAATATTGAGCCAGAAAGCGCCGCCGCAGAAAGTCATATGTGGAACTTTTTCTTACCCATCGGTTCGTTGATTTTCTTCACCTGGTACTTTGGCATCGACATCATGTCCGGTGCCATGGCCGCCATTTTTGTCACCCTGGGCTTCTACCTGATACAACGTTTGTTACCGTTGCTCGATATGTTCGATGCCGTACTCAAAGGGTTTGTAGGAATGATTGCCCCGCTGGGTACACTGTTCTGCGGATTCATGCTGGCCGAAGTCAATGACTCGCTAGGAACCACCCAGTACGTGATTGAAGTGGCCTCTAGCTTTATGACCGCAGACTACCTCCCTGCAGCCGTATTTATCACCATGGCCGGTTTGGCATTTGCCACGGCATCTTTCTGGGGCATTTTCGTAGTCGGTATGCCGATTATCATGCCGCTGGCGATGACTCTGGACGCGAACATCCCAGTAGTCGTCGGTGCGATGATCTCTGCATCTGCATTTGGCTCACACGCGTGCTTTTACGGTGACTCAACAGTACTGTCTGCCAAGGCCTGTGGCATTACCCCTATGAACCATGCGCTGACTCAGCTCCCCTATACGCTTATCGCAGCAGCGATTGCGACCGTATTATTCTTGGTCGTCTAAATATAAATCGAAGATGAGGAGAAATGGCACGAATGCAACGATTGTCTGCATTCGTGCCATACCCATGTGTGCTACACATAAATGCCTTCGTGGCTCTTCAGAGCCTGTTTTGGCACAACCAATCATCGTTAATTCTATCGATTATTGACCATATATGGGGAGATGTGTCAGGTGAAACTGGGAAGGTTCGGCACATCCGTAAGGGAGTCACCCTTCGTTTCTGGAAGTAATTCGAGGTCATTACGGGTCCACCAATAACTGAAACCATTAGCCATTAGCCATTGCGCTGCACGGTCCAGTGTCGACCATTCTCGGCAAGCCCCTCTGGCGCTATTTACTCGCAACGGCAGGGTGTCAACATAGACCAGAATCGCCCAGGCATGGGGGTGCTTACTCTGGTCGCCAAAACCGCCTCCCTGTTTGTTTCTGTAGATACGATAAACCACCGCGTACTCTCCCATGCGGGCCTGTTCCTTAACAATCGGGAGCTCCGCCTGGGTGATAACTCCGGCGATGCCCAAGAACACTTCTAAACTCTCATTGTCATACATCATGATTCATGGTGTTGATATTTGAAATAAATGGGCATACATTATGATTCATGATGTTGGGTTCTACAACTTTACTATGTGCCTGAAACCCTGTTGGCTTCTTATATTTGGCCCCCTCAGCGACAGATATTCCAGAACTCAGAAAAAACGAGAATAAGAGAAGTTAGATGAATCTAATCCAAAAATCTGCCGTTGAACTTATTGCAGATCTTCGAGCACATCGAATATCTGCCAGAGAATTGCTGGAAATCACTATTGAACACGCTGAACGCGTTGCTGAGGCGTACAATCCATTCGCGGTCAAACTCTACAACCGAGCTCGCCAGGCTGCGACTGCGGCTGATGAACTGCTGGAAAATGGGCTAGGGGGGCCGTTATGTGGCCTGCCTATAACAATCAAGGACTCGCAATGGCTAGCAGGTTTCCCCTGCGCTAACGGTTCAACCACTCAGAAAGATTTTATCCCCGACGAAACCTGTGCTGCGGTAGAGCGGCTGGAGCAGGCCGGAGCAGTAATTTTCGCTAAAACCACTTGCCCGGAATTCAGTCTGATGGGCACGACCGTTTCAGCCTTGTATGGCCAAACGTCTAATCCCTGGAACCCCGAGCGCACCTGTGGCGGCTCCTCCGGTGGTGCGGGAGCCGCTGTAGCGGCAGGTGCTGGCACTATGTCACTAGGCGGCGATGGAGGAGGTTCAATCCGTATTCCTGCGGCTTTTTGCGGTATCGTTGGTTTCAAACCCTCTTTTAAAGCAGTACCTCGTGAGCCCTGTTTCCCTTCTTGGAGCACCATCGTCTCCTATGGCCCGATGACCCGTAGTGTCGCCGATGCCCGGCTGATGTATTCAGTGGTAGCCGCTGATAATGAGCAGCACGCCTACCTTGATTCACTGGCGGCACACGCTGCTCATCCTGCCAGCCTAGCTGGACAGAAAATCATCGTTTCAGAAGATCTAGGCTTTTCACCGGTGAATGATGATGTACGTCTGTGCTTTCGTCAGATCTTGAAAAAGCTCGAGGCTGCTGGTGCAGAGTTAATCTATGATCAGCCAAACTTACCCAGTTCAGTTATTGCCTGGGCGACCATCGCTCACTATGACTCATGGAGTTTCCAGAATAAGAAGCCCGCGCCGCTTAAAGGGCTGGAAAAACACACTCAGGAGATGATGAAGTTTGGTGCAAGCCTAACCGAAGACGAGTTTAACGCAGCGGAACAACATCGACAGGAAATTTACGACGCCTATATGGCAATGTTCGAACGTGCCGGGAGCTCAATATTCATCACCCCAACCTTGGGTTGCGAAGCTTTTAAGAAGGGCTTCCGCCAACCCAAATATATCGGTTCAACCAAAATCACCTACCCGTGGCTCGACTGGGCTACCTTCCTCTACGATGCCAATCTGATAGGTATGCCGGCTTGCGCTATACCAATGGGCTTGGGGAATGAGGAACTGCCGCTCTCAATCCAGATATCAGGACCTGTCGGTAGCGATGCTAACGTGCTGGATATTGCCGAGCATCTGGAAACATTAATCGGCTGGGATAACTCGCCGCAAGGCATTGATCAAACACAAGTGGCCATAGACGCAACCAGCAAGAAATCAGAACCGGTCTGATAAAACAATGACGCGGGATTAGCTGTTTTAAACACTTCGATGCCCGATGCCGATTAAAGCAGCCTATTTGATTCAACAATGAATTTTGCGTTATGGAGGTCAGCTCAAATGAACAGCTTACATTTTGAGGTCATCAAAGAGGATTATCCGGCCGATAAATTCAGTCGATTATTCCAGCAAAACTGGCCAGCTTACCAGGCCTGGTACCTGGATGAAGGAGAGGCTAAACGCCCGACTTACCTTGACTGTATCCAGGCCCTCAAGCAACACATGCCTGAGCTTTATCCTCTGTATAAAGATATTCTCAAACTCTTGGATTGCGACGATCTTCAGGCCCGGTTCTTAAGCCTATATTGTCCGCCTCCGTTTTACTCCGGCTGCTCCCAGCTGATCGTTAAGAATAACCAGCCAGCCTTAATTCGGAATTATGATTTTCCACCTATATTGTGTGAAGGCACAATTTTGCACAGCAAGTGGCTAGGGAAAAGCGTCATTGCCATGGCTGACTGCATCTGGGGAGCGTTAGATGGCATGAATGAATCTGGTTTGGCTGTTTCAATCGCCTATGGCGGTCGTTTGGTAGAGGGTCCGGGCTTCGGTATTACCATTGTGATGCGTTACGTGTTGGAAACCTGCTCCAACGTTGAGGAAGCCATTGCCACCTTCCGCCGGATACCGGTACATCTGGATTACAATATTGCACTGCTGGATAGCAGCGGACAGCACGCTACAGTGTTCATTGCTCCTGATCGGAAGATCTGTGTTACCCGAGCCACCACTTCAACCAATCATCAAGGCACCTCAGAGGATGAAAAGTCGTTGTTTCTTGCCGATTCAATGATCCGACTTGACGCGTTAAACGCGCTGGTTTCTCCAGCGGCACCGATAGAGCAGAATCCGGTACTGCGTTTTTTATATCCGCCTTTGTATCGTCCCCACCATGAATACAACTCCGGCACTTTATATACCGCGGCCTACTACCCGCGGGAAGGAAAAATAAATTACCTCTGGCCCCATACCAGCCTCAATCTTTCTTTTAGCGATTCAAGCGAAACCAAACTGCACATCCACTATGAATAACCAAAGATCATGCAAAAACATTTTTGGCAGGAATTCTCAGACAGATCGAGTAGAGGTGAAGATGAATGAAGCAACAATCAGCAACAGAAGAATCACCCGTAGCTGAATCAACACTGAGAAGAATATTCAGGTCAATATTCCAGGCTGTATTTAATAGAAAAACCCATAAAAAGCGCTTAATTTCCAACAATAATTCTAATGAAGGTCTTAATATGGAAAATAAAACCAAACTCAAGGGGCTGTCTGATATTTACCGTTTTTTCCGTAAAAATCAGACGCCAATATATTTCATATCTCCTACCGCATACAACGTTCTCGGCCTTGGCCAATGGGTGCAGAGCTTTAAATATGTTACCTATTTTGATTCTTTCGATGGTGAACATTTTCGGGTAACTAACCCTAAGTTAAATGGCGAACGTGAATTCCAGTCCATGGAAGAGATGGTTAACTATCTTCTGAGCCATAAAGAAACCGCTGACCTGATCGAAGCCAACGGTAAGGGTAAGCTACTGACAGTAATGTTCGATGAAAAGACTGAACAGATTGCTGATAGCTTAGGTCTTGAAATGGCGCTGCCTTCAGCCAGCCTGCGTAATCGTATTGACTCCAAGATAGTCACTACCCAGCTGGCCAATGAAGCGGACGTAGCCAGTGCACCTAACCTGGTCGATGTTAAGGCTTCCAGTTTCCAGGAACTAATGGAACTGGCTAGCAGTAATAACCTAGGCACTAACCTAGTAGTGCAAACCCCTTATGGTGATTCTGGAAAAACCACCTTCTTCATCAGAAGCCAAGCCGACTGGGATAAAAATGCGGATAAAATTGTTGGCGAGACTCTGAAGGTGATGAAGTACATCAACCATATTCCGGGTACTGTCGAAGCTGTTGCAACCCGTTGCGGCACCTTGGTCGGACCGCTGCAGACCGATATTACAGGCTATGAAGAGCTGACACCCTATAAAGGTGGCTGGTGTGGAAATGATATCTTCCCGGACCTGCTTAAAGGCGAGCAGCGAGACAAGATTATCAGCATGGTTAAAGCCATGGGCAACACGCTGTATAAGAATGGCTACCGTGGTACCTTCTGCTTCGATTATCTGGTGGATACCGATGATGGTGAGGTCTACTTGGGCGAGATCAACCCGCGAATCAGTGGTGCCAGCCCGTTGACCAATTTGGTGACCTCAAAATACGGCGGCGCACCGCTGATGTTGTTCCACCTACTCGAATTCATGGATGTCGACTTTGAAATCGATGTCGAGGAGATCCAGAAACGCTGGGCCGATTACGGAAGCTGGACCCAGCTGGTACTTAAACATACTGAAGATCAAGTTCGTATGATCAGCAAGGCGCCAAAATCAGGTATCTGGCGTCTTCAGGACGATGGCAATATTGAGTTCCTGCGCAAGAGTATCGACTGGAGCAATGTCGGCGATGAAGACAGTGCATTTTATCTGCGGATCTACGGTGAGGGCGAATACAGCTACTTGGGCGCTGATATGGGTATCCTGGTAACCTGTGGACGGATGCAATCAGATGACCGCGAACTACTGCCCCGAGCACACAGCTGGATCAACGCCATTAATAACCAGTTTGAATATAAAGCACTGGACGAGTTGGAAGTTCCGTTTATTCCAAATGAACCGGTACGCAAAATGCTATGATTAATACCGTTTTAATAGGCATACTTTCTAAGGAACGTACGAACAAGTCCCTTCTTTTATGCTAATCGATCCATAAGGGGAATTTTCCCCATTTATATTCGTTTTGCAGTGCCTGCATGCCGTTTTACCGGCATGCAGGCGCACTTACCCTACTCTTTGGTCATCTGACCCACTCGGGCGATATTCTCCAGAGCAAACAACATGGCCAGCTTGCTGTCATTCTTACCATGCCTCGATAACACGTCTTGTGATGCCAAACTGGTATTTGATGATCCGTAACTGATGCCCAACCTTGGCTCGGACGCTGACTTTCATGCATTCAATAATGATTAATACTTTGTTGATTATCGAGTGCTTTGTGAGCGTCCTGACTTTCCTGGCCGCTCAGCAATATGCCAGTCGACCTCAATACCTTTAAGCTATTCCCGTTTCTCAGTACCACGTTAACCGGCATCGGCGAAGTGAATCGCCACCGGTTTGCTAGACACAAAACTGGGGTAGGACCTGATCATGGACACGTGCATATCGTGCCCCATAATGGGCTGCTGCACAGGACTCAAATACCACCTTGGCAGGCTTCTGCTTGGCCAGGAGCTCAGCGAACTTCAATCGCGTCATCTCCTTGTTCTGAAGTTCTTTACCGTAGGCAGAGAGAACGGATGCTTGAATAACGTTCTTCGTGCTAGATCCACTCCAATTGTATTTGCTTTGGTCATTGTCGTAACCCTCTCTTGGTTTTTACTCCAAGGTTAGCGCTTAGCCTCGAAGGGAGGAGGAGTGCCTCCTTGGAGCCAAAACAGCCCCTTTCACCACTTCTAGACTGGTTCGAAAAAAACACCCTACCTCGACAGGGTATACCTGCTCAGCCCTTCCCTCTCTACACTGAAGTTAATCATCAAAAGAATAAAATACCGAAAAGGAGCACAGTCGATGAGTCTCTGTAAGCAGGACGAACAACCCCGCTATGACGCCGAACAGATCCGCCAGAAAGACAAGGCACACTTTCTCCACCCTTGGCAGATATTCGACGTATTCAGAGAGGTAGGCGCGTTGCCGATTGTTAAAGGCCACGACAGCTACATCATCGACGCCAACGGCAAAAAATACTTCGATGCCGTGGGCGGCTTATGGTGCAACAACATCGGTCTGGGTCGCAAAGAGATGGCCGAAGCGATCGCCCAGCAAGCCTACCAGCTCTCCTACGCTAGCCCGTTTGTCGATCTGACCAACGCCCCGGCTGCTGAGCTGGCAGCCAAACTGGCACAACTGGCGCCGGGCTCGCTGAACCATGTATTTTTCTCCTGCGGCGGCTCCACCGCGGTCGATACCGCGTTCCGAATGATCCACTACTACCAGAACTGTCGCGGCAAGCACGACAAGAAACATATCATCTCGCGGATCAACTCGTATCACGGCTCAACCTACGCGGCGATGTCGATCAGCGGTAAGCCGGGTGACCATCCGCCGGAGTTCGACTTTATCAGCGACAGCATCCACCACCTGGATTACCCCAACTACTACCGTGCGCCAGCCGGTATGAGCGCAGATGAGTTCGTCGATAGCCTGGTGCAACAGTTCCAGGACAAGATCGACGCGTTGGGCGGCGCCGACAAGGTAGCGGCCTTCTTCGCCGAGCCGGTGATGGGCGCCGGTGGCGTGATCGTGGCTCCCGACGGTTACCTGAAACGCATGCACCAGGTCTGCAAAGACAACGACATCCTCTACGTTTCCGACGAGGTGGTGACCGCTTTTGGCCGACTGGGCCACTGGTTTGCATCAAAAGACGAGTTTGGCATCCAGCCCGATATCATCATTAGCGCCAAGGGGCTGACCTCGGGCTATCAACCGTTGGGGGCCACCATCTTCTCCGATGAGATCTTCGCGGTACTCGACGCTCCCGCTAGCGAGCGCTGCTTTGCTCACGGTTTTACCTACTCCGGTCACCCGGTGGCCTGCGCTGCGGCGCTGAAAAATATCGAGATCATGGAGCGCGAGCAGCTATTCGCCAACGTCAACGAGGTGGGTCCCTATTTCGAGCAACAGCTCAAGACCCTCGAAGCGCTACCGATCGTCGGCCAGGTACGCGGTCTAAAGTTCATGATGTGCGTCGAGTATGTCGCCGACAAAGCCACCAAAGCACTGTTCCCCGAAGAGCTGGATATCGGCAAACGGGTCTCCAACCATGCCGATCAACGCGGCCTGATCACTCGTGCCATTGTCCACCTCAACGTGATGTCACCGGCGCTGACGATGACCAAGACCGATGTCGACTTTATCGTCACCACGCTACGCGACAGCATCGAAGCCACCATTGCCGACCTGCACGCTGAAGGCCTGATGAGCGCGGCTTAAACTGACTACAGGACACCATGATGACAATTTACGACAAGCTATATATCAACGGTCAGTGGGTCGCGGCCAGTAACGGCCGCACGATGGATGTGATCAACCCGGCAACCGAATCGGTTGCCGGTCAGGTTGCAGTGGCAAACGCCGATGATGTTAACGACGCCGTTCTTGCCGCACGTCGGGCATTCGCAGACTGGTCGCTGACCAGCAGCGCCGAGCGTTCGGGCTATATCAGCAAGATCGCCGAACTGTTGGCCGCACGCCGCGAGCAGATGGCGCAATTGATCACCAGCGAGATGGGGGCACCCATCGGCTTCTGCCAAGAAGTTCAGGTTGATGATCCGATCGATGCGCTGCTCAAACACGCCGAGCGCACTCAACTGTTAGACAAAGAGCTGAAGATCGGCAACGCCAGCGCTATCCGTGAGCCGGTCGGGGTTTGCGCCTTCATTAACCCCTGGAACTACCCGCTGCACCAGCTGATCGGCAAAGTGGCCCCGGCCCTCGCCGCCGGTTGTACCATGGTGGTCAAACCTAGCGAAGCCACCCCGCTACACGC
>JBALWS010000074.1:0-21774 GCA_036960405.1 Halopseudomonas sp.
GGGACTTTCACCCCATAAGTTCATGCCCATGCCGGGCGTACACAAGGCGTTCAACTTCAGCCAGCAAGCTGGCTTGGACTTCCAAACCGCTGCGCGGTTTTCCAGCCCGTTAACGCGGCTACATGGACTCCCCCTGTTACCGCAAGTGCTAAAATGACGTTGTAAGGTGGTCGGACTGCTGCTCTACATTCGGCCTGTATTTGGCTTTTAGCCATGGCCCTGATGAAAATGCGCTGAGCGGGACCTCATTCGTTAGACGGCCTTTGGTGGCCCCCGCGTTAAACAGGTTTACCCGCTCTGGTCTGAGCCTTACGTCATCGGTGCCCTCGCAATAATCCGGTGGGTGTCTTCAGCGTTCGTCGTCTCAGGCGGCGAACGTTTTATACTCTTTACCTGACTTCAACATCGCCCAGATGATCCGGGCATTCTTGGCCGCTAACGCGACCGTTGCTCGTTTATATCCACGTCGCTCTATCAGTTCTTTACACCACAGACTCAAGCGATCGGTTTTATCCGCGACGTGTGATAACACGGCTCGTGTGCCGTGAATTAACAACATGCGCAAGTACTTGTCGCCGCGCTTAGTGATTCGCCCTAAACGGGGCTTCCCTCCCGTCGAGTACTGTCTAGGCACCAACCCCAGCCAGGCAGCGAAGTCTCGAGCCTTACCAAACTGTTGCCCCTTGCCAACCGATGCCACTATTGCGGTGGCCGTCTGCACACCCACACCCGGAATGGTCATGATCTGGCGTACCGTTGCGCTATGCTCGGCAACAATATCAAAACAACGTTCACTCTCTTCAATGCGCTGATTTAGACACCGAAGATGGTCGTAACAGTCGGCTAATAGCGCCCGTGCTATGACAGGGAGTTCGTTCTCAGCATCCTCTAAAATACGCGGTAGCTCGCGTTGTAATGACCAACGGCTTTTCGCCACGACGATACCGAACTCAGATAACAGACCTCGGATCTGATTGATCTGCGCGGTGCGCTCTTTCACCCAACCCTGCCGAATCCGGTGTGCTGCCAGAATGGCTTGCTGTTCAGCTGACTTAATCGGCACGAACCGGGTATTGGGTCGAGTGACGGCTTCACAGATCGCCTGCGCGTCATTGAGGTCATTCTTGGCCCCCGTTCGATAAGGGGCCACATATTTCGACGCCATGATCCGCACAGTATGGCCAAGCTTTTGAAACTCACGCGCCCAATAGTGCGCACCGCTACAGGCCTCCATGCCAATCACGCAAGGTGGTAATTTAACCAAGGTATCCAACAGCTTACTGCGGTTAACGTTGCGGTGAAGACCTGGCTTGCCATGGTTATCGACACCGTGGATACTGAAGGAAGTTTTGGCGAGATCAACGCCGATAGTTGAAATAGACATGGAACACCTCCAATTGATCGCTTCTTTTGCCCGCAGGTAAGCGTGGCACTTCAACCCAGGGAAGGGGAGTCCATTTCATTCGTTAGATAAAACCATGCCAATCCTTAACCTAAAAATCCCCCCTGTCCTGTTGGTGATCATCTTCGCCACCCTCATGTGGCTAGCCTCCACCGCGTTACCCCAACTCCAACTACCAAACACCCTCAAACTGATCACCTTCGCAGCGCTAACCATCACCGGCGCACTCATCACCCTCGCCGGCGTGCTGTCGTTCAGACAGGCCAACACCACCGTAAACCCCACCACCCCCGATGCCGCCTCATCACTGGTAACAACCGGTATCTACCGCTACACCCGTAATCCCATGTACGTCGGTTTTTTATTGTTTCTGATCGGCTGGGGCCTGTACCTGTCCAGCCTCTATGCCCTAGCTCTAACCGCTGGCTTCATTGGGTATATGAACCGGTTTCAGATCAAACCGGAGGAACAAGCTTTGGAATCTGTTTTTGGCGCAGAGGTTACCAGCTACAAACAACGTGTTCGCCGCTGGCTGTAGCCTTACAGTCAACCAGAATAAGCCCTACACGACAGGGCTTAGCCTCCCCTCGCACCATCACCAATCCTCACCCACCTACCCCGCACCAAACCAGTGCCATTTTATATTGCACAGCAACATAAACTGCCTGCGATTAAATTCACACCCTGCTTTTCAGCCCTATCTATCAATCACTTAACTGACAAAAATCAACTTGGCACGCAAGCTGCTACAGCCCTGGTATCCGACAGTTTTACTGTCTTATTCAGAACCAGAAAGCGCGGAGTCAGGCATGAGTGAGCAAGCAGCCATCAGCAAGCAAAGAATCATCGTGGTGGGTAACGGCATGGTGGGCCACCAGTTCATCGACAGCCTGCTGAGCAGCGAACAGCACAACCTATTCGAGATCGTCACCTTCAGCGAAGAACCTCGGGTCGCCTACGACCGCATGCACCTAACTGACTTCTTTAAGACCCGCAGTGCCGAGCCGCTGGCGATGACCACCCTAGAGAAGTATCAAAGCCAAGGGGTCTCCGTCCACCTAGAAGACAAGGTAGTAGCCATCGACACCGTTGCCAAGACCGTCACCTCGGCCAAGGGCGAGAGCCTGGCTTACGATAAGCTGGTGCTGGCCACCGGTTCATATCCGTTTGTGCCGCCGATCGAAGGCAACGACCGCAGCAACTGCTTTGTTTACCGTACCATCGAGGATCTGGAGATGATCACCGCCGCGGCCGAGGGCGGCGCCAAGATCGGCGCGGTGGTAGGCGGCGGCCTGCTGGGTCTGGAAGCGGCCAAGGCGATCAAGGACCTGGGCCTGGAAGCCCACGTGGTCGAGTTCGCCCCCCGGCTGATGGCGGTGCAGGTGGACGAGGGCGGCGGCGCGCTGCTGAAAGATAAAATCGCCGACCTCGGCGTCGGCGTGCACCTGTCCAAGGCCACCAGCCGTATCGTCGAAGGCGATAGCTGCGTGCATCGGATGGAGTTTGCCGACGGTGAAGCGCTAGAAACCGACCTGGTGATCTTCTCCGCAGGCATTCGTCCGCAGGATGAACTGGCCCGCAGCTCGGGGCTTGAGATCGGCGAGCGCGGCGGCATCAAGATCAACAACCAGTGCCAGACCTCCGACAAGGACGTCTACGCCATCGGCGAATGCGCACTGTGGAACGGTCGCATCTTCGGTCTGGTCGCCCCCGGTTACACCATGGCCAAGGTCGCCGCCTCGCATATCGGCGACGGTGAACAGACCCTGACCTTTGCCGGTGCCGATATGAGCACCAAACTGAAACTGATGGGGGTCGACGTAGCCTCGATCGGCGACGCCCAGGGCGTGACCCCCGACGCCAAGATCTACACCTACTTCAACCAACCCGACGAGGTGTACAAGAAGATCGTCGTCAGCGCAGACAACAAACGTCTGCTCGGCGCTGTAATGGTCGGCGACGCCGAAGATTACGGCACGCTGCTGCAGTACATGCTCAACGATATCACCCTACCCGAATTCCCCGAGGCGCTGATCCTGCCCCACCACAACGACGATTCCCAGACTGGCCTCGGCGTCGCGGCCCTGCCCGAAAGCGCGCAGATCTGCTCCTGCTACGATATCTCCAAGGGCAATATCCGCGCCGCCATCGACGCCGGAGGTTGCTGTTCGGTGGGCGATATCAAAGCGCACACCCAGGCCGGTACCGGTTGTGGCGGCTGCGTGCCGCTGCTGACCAACCTGGTCAACCACGAACTCGAAGAGCTAGGGCTCAAAGTCAACCGCGACATCTGCGAACACTTCCACTACACCCGTCAGGAGCTGTACCACCTGGTGCGGGTCGAACAGATCAAAAGTTTCGAACAACTACTGGAAAAACACGGCAACGGTCACGGTTGTGAAGTCTGCAAGCCCGCTGCTGCCAACATCCTGGCCAGCTGCTGGAACGACTACGTGCTCGACGACCAGCATATCGGCCTGCAGGACACCAACGACATCTACCTCGGCAACATGCAAAAAGACGGTACTTACTCGGTGGTGCCCCGTATCGCAGGTGGTGAAATCACCCCGGACAAGCTGATCGTGCTGGGCCAGGTAGCGAAAGAGTACGGCCTTTACACCAAGATCACCGGCGGTCAGCGGGTCGACCTGTTTGGCGCCCAGCTGCACCAACTGCCTCCTATCTGGAAAACGCTGGTAGAGGCAGGATTCGAAACCGGTCATGCCTACGGCAAGTCGCTACGGACGGTTAAATCCTGTGTCGGCAGCACCTGGTGCCGCTTTGGCGTCGACGATTCCGTAGGCCTGGCGATCGAGCTGGAGAATCGCTACAAAGGCTTGCGCGCGCCGCACAAAATCAAATTCGGTGTCTCGGGTTGCACCCGCGAGTGCGCTGAAGCCCAATCCAAGGATATCGGCGTCATCGCCACCGAGAACGGCTGGAACCTCTACGTTTGCGGCAACGGCGGCATGAAACCGCGCCACGGCGACCTGTTCGCCACCGATCTCGACAAGGACACCCTGATCCAAACCATCGACCGGCTACTGATGTTCTACATCCGTACCGCCGACCGGCTACAGCGCACCTCGGTATGGATGGATAACCTCGAAGGCGGGCTCGACTACCTGCAGCAGGTGATCCTCAACGATAGCCTCGAACTAGGTGCCGACCTGGAAGCCGAGATGCAGCTCAACATCGACAATTATCAGTGCGAGTGGGCGACCACCCTCAACGATCCGGACAAGCTCAAGCGCTTCAACCACTTTATCAACTCCGATGCCAACGACGACAACATCGCGTTCGTCGAGGAGCGCGAGCAGATCCGCCCCACGTTCGAAAACGAAAAAGCTGAAAGTAACAATCTGATCGCCAAGGCCAGCTAATCCGATCAACGTTTTTGAGGAGACTGAAATGAACTGGACCAAGGTCTGTAAATTAGAAGATATCGCCCCCAATACCGGCGTCTGCGCCCTTGTCAAAGGCGAGCAAGTGGCGATCTTTCGTCAAGCCAGTACTGACCAGCTGTTCGCCATCGGCAACTACGACCCGGCAGGTAAAGCCAACGTGCTGTCGCGCGGCCTGATGGCGCAGATCGGCGATGTGACCAGCATCGCCTCCCCCCTCTACAAGCACCATTTCTGCCTGCAGACCGGCGTCTGCCAGGAAGATAACTCGCTCAGCGTGCCGGTGTTCGAGGTGCGCTTAAGCAACAATAACGTCGAGCTTGCCGCCTAAACGCGGCCCTGCCAGACGATGGTCATGAGTCGATCAATAGGACAACACTTATGAAGCCGAACCTGGTGATAATCGGCAACGGTATGGCCGGGATTCGCACCCTCGAAGAGCTACTCTCGGCTGCCCCTGAGCAATACCGCATCACCGTAATCGGTAAGGAGCCGTTCGGCGCCTACAACCGCATCATGCTGTCGCCGCTATTGGCCGGTGAAACCAGTGCTGACGAGATCCTGATCCACGATCGCGACTGGTACCAGCAGCAGGGCGTCGAGCTGCTGGCCGGCGAAGCGTTCGAGGCGGTCGATATCGACCGCGTTCGACACCAGGTAGTGTGCCGCAACGGCAAGCGGGTCAGTTACGACCGTTTACTGATCGCAACCGGCTCAGACCCGGTGATTCTGCCGGTGCCGGGCAATGATAGCCATGGCGTGATGGGCTTTCGCGGCATCAGCGACGTGGTAAAGATGCAAAAGGCCGCCGTAAAAGGCGGTGCGGCGGTGGTGATCGGTGCCGGTTTACTCGGGCTTGAAGCGGCCCATGGGCTCAACCAATTGGGCATGGATGTCACGGTGATCCACCGCTCACAACACCTGCTTAACCGTCAGCTGGATCGCGAAGCCGCCGCACTGCTGCAGCAGGAGATGGAGAGCCGCGGCATTGCGTTTCGTCTCGAAGTGAATAGCCGTCAGATCCTATCGTTTGACGGCCAAGTCAGAGCCATACAGCTCGACAGCGGCGAAACCCTTAATTGCTCACTGGTGGTGATGGCCACCGGCATTCGTCCCAACATCGCGCTGGCCAAACAAAGCGGCCTGGCGTGCAATCAGGGGATCCGGGTCAACGACTGTTTGCAAACCTTTGATCCAAAGATCTACGCCGTTGGCGAATGCGTTGAACACCGTGATATCACCTTCGGTCTAGTCGAACCGCTGTTTGAGCAAGCCAAGGTCTGCGCCAACCACCTGGCCGCCCACGGCGTCGCCAGTTACCACCACCTGGAGCCCGCCACACGGTTGAAAGTATCAGGAATCAGTCTGTTTTCGATCGGGGATTTTGCTGTCGAAGAGCCGACAGGCACGGAGTTAATTCACTATCGCGATCCTGCCGCCAACACCTACAAGAAGTTAGTGCTACGTGATAACCGCCTGGTCGGTGCGGTGCTCTACGGCGATACCGCCGATGGCCTCTGGTATCACCAGCTGATGAACGATGCGACCGATCTCAGCCCATTTCGGGAAGAGTTGATCTTCGGCCGCGCTACGATGGATTCACCACAATGAACAAGCCGATGTCCGAGATAACTAAAGCCACGAGCCTGAAGGCGCAGCTGTTCGAGCCTGAAAACCCCAGCCTTGCTAGCCGCTGCATCAAGACCACCTGCCCCTACTGTGGCACCGGCTGCGGCGTTCAAGCTCAGGTCAGCGATAAAGGCATCGAAGCAGTAGAAGGTGACACCGCTCACCCCGCCAACAGCGGCACCCTGTGCTCCAAGGGCAGCAACCTGATCGAAACCCTCGATCTCAACGCGCGGCTGCTATACCCCGAACTCAACGGCCAGCGGGTGGACTGGGACACCGCCCTGGACAGCGCCTCAAGCCAGATCCGCAAGATTATCGACCTGCACGGCCCCGACGCCTTTGCCATCTATTGCTCGGGGCAGCTGCTGACCGAGGATTACTACGTCGCCAATAAGCTGATGAAGGGATTTATCGGTTCGGCCAATATCGATACCAATTCACGGCTGTGCATGTCCTCGGCGGTAGCCGGGCATAAACGCGCCTTCGGCAGCGACACCGTGCCAGGCAACTACGACGACCTCGATCAGGCCGAACTGATGGTATTGGCTGGCTCCAATATGGCTTGGTGTCACCCGATTTTGTTTCAGCGCATCAAGCAAGCCAAGGTAGTCGATCCCAACCACAAGCTAGTGGTGATCGATCCTCGCCGCACCGACAGTTGCGACGCCGCCGACCTGCATCTGCCGCTCAAGCCCGGCACAGACGCCACCCTGTTCAACGGCCTGTTGGTCTATCTGGCCGACCAAGCCAAGCTCGATAGCGACTTTATCGCAGCCCACACTGACGGATTTGACGCCGCGCTTAATCAGGCCCGCAGCAGCGCCCCCGATGTCGCCAGCGTCGCCCGCCTCTGCGAGCTAGAGCAGCGGGACGTAGAGACCTTCTACCGCTGGTTTAGCAACAGCCCGCAAGCGGTCACCGCCTTCAGCCAAGGGATCAACCAATCCTCAAGCGGCACCGATAAGGTCAACGCCATCATCAACGTTCACCTGGCTACCGGTCGCATCGGCAAGCCCGGCATGGGACCGTTCTCGCTTACCGGCCAGCCCAACGCCATGGGCGGCCGCGAAGTGGGCGGCTTGGCCAACCAACTAGCAGCTCACCTGGAACTCGACAACCCCGAGCACCGCGATCTGGTCGGCCGCTTCTGGGGCAGCGACAACGTCGCCGATAAACCCGGCCACAAAGCGGTGGAGCTGTTCCGCGCCATCGAAGAGGGCAAGGTCAAAGCGGTCTGGATCATGGCCACCAATCCTGTCGACAGCCTGCCCGACGCCGACCGGGTGCATGCCGCGCTGGAACAGTGCGAGCTGGTGATGCTATCGGATTGCATGGCCCAGACCGACACCGCGGCGCTGGCGCATATCCGCCTGCCCGCCAGCGGTTGGGGAGAGCGCGACGGCACCGTCACCAACGCCGAGCGCTGCATCTCCCGTCAGCGCGCACTATTGCCCGCCAGCGGTGAGGCCAAACCCGACTGGTGGGCAATCAGCCAGTTGGGACAACGACTGGGCTTCTACGACGCCTTCGACTATCAAGCGCCGTGGCAGATCTTCCGCGAGCACGCCCGGCTGTCAGCCTTTGAGAACAGCCCTACGGCGACGCTGCGGGATTTCAACCTGTCGGCCCTGATTGAGATCGATGCCCAGGGATATGACAACTTCCCCCCCACCCAGTGGCCGATCACCGCCCTAAACGAACAAGGACTCCCACAGGGCACCGAGCGTCTATTTGGCGAGGGCGGTTTCTTTACGCCAGACAGTAAGGCAAGATTTGTCGCCATCGAACCGCGCCTGCCGGTCAATCGGCCTAACCGGGACTACCCACTGGTGCTCAACACCGGCCGCATCCGTGACCAGTGGCACACCATGACCCGCACCGGGCTCAGCCCACGACTCTCCTCGTATCAACCCGAACCGTTTGTCGAGGTGCACCCCGCAGAAGCCAGCCGCCAGGGACTAACAAACGGTGCCATTGCCCGTATCGAGAGTCATTGGGGGGCGATGCTGGCACGGGTCACTATCACCGCCAGCATCGGCGAGGGGCAACTATTTGTGCCGATGCACTGGACCGCTCAGTTTGCTAGCTTCGGCCGCATGGGATCACTGGTGAATCCTGCGGTCGATCCGCTCTCGGGCCAACCCGAAAGCAAAGCGACACCGGTACGGGTCGAACCCTTCAACGCTCGCTGGTACGGTTTTTTGCTGAGCCGCAAGCCGCTGGTTAACGGACTGTTATCTGCCGATTGCAACTACTGGGTACGCAGTAGCGGAGAGGGTTTTCATCGCTACGAGCTAGCCGATACCAACAGCATCGGCAATTGGCGGCAACAAGCCCGCCAATGGATCGAGACGAAAGACAAACAGCAAAACGAATGGTTGGAATACAGTGATCCCTCCCTTGGTGCCTACCGTAGCGCGCTGATTCGCGACGATCAGCTACAGGCGGTGCTTATGGTAAGCGCCACGCCCCAACTGCCCGAGCGAGAATGGCTGGGCAGCCTGTTTAACCAGGCACAACTCGAGCTAGCCGAACGCCGCAGCCTGCTCAACGCCGCGCCACCTTCAGGCTCCGCCAGCGCTGGCCCTATCGTCTGCTCCTGTTTCGGGGTTGGTAGGAACACCATCAGCGACGCCATCAAGACACAAGGACTCGACTCGCTAGAAGCGTTAGGCTGCGCGCTCAAGGCGGGAACCAACTGCGGTTCCTGCGTACCGGAAATGAAACAGCTACTGCAGGGCAATCTTTCTATCGAGTAACGGAGTTTACAAACCAACAAAATTTTGGATATGAGTGTCGACAAAAGTCGTCTATATTTGGCGGCAATCAGTGCCGACAATTGGACGATACACTCCACATCTGGTTTTCGGCGTTTGGCTGCTACTAATGAGCCCCTGATTCGATAACCGCCCCCGTTTGGGGTGATTTTATTCACTGACGAGGGCACAGGTTGAAACCGCTCCGCCGCCTGCTCACATTCATCGTCACACTGCTGGTACTACTACTGGCCTGCACCCTATACCTACTGCAGGCAGCCATCAGTGACCAGCCCTGGGTAGCACCTGCTGCGGCAGCGACACCGCAACAGGTTTATCAGATTAAGGCTCTGGCCAAACGCACCCTGCCTCTATTCAAGCTACCTTCGCCCAGCACCATTGGCGTCAGCCAAACTGAACTCAACCATCTCGCCGCACTGGCTGCTCGCGCCTACCCAAGACTCCATAGTCAGTTGAGGATCGATACTCACGGGGTGTTACTCTCCGCCTCGTTTTCCCTGCCCGACAATCCGTTTGGCAAATACCTGTCACTGAGGTTACGGCTACCGGTGTCATCCGAGGTAGTCAAAGTCGAACAACTACAGCTGGGAAGCCTGTCGATTCCCGATAAGCTGCTACAACCAATCCTGACCGGGCTGCTGCGGTTACTATTTGACGCTGAGCAGCAACAAATTTTGTTGCAAACGGTACGACTCACCGCTACCACGCAAAACCAATTATCGCTTTTTATCACCCCGCCCACCGATGCCAGCCTGCGCTTACGCCAACTGTTGCAACGAATTCAAAATTTCAGCGGTGATAACACCCGCCTTAATCACGCTCAAATCAGTGTTTACTACCAGCTGCTGCAACAACAGGCAGCGCAACTCGAAGCTAAAAAATGGGTCTCGATGACCTACTTTATTGCGCCGCTGTTTCGCCAGGTCGCCCAGCACCAACAGGCCGATCAACTTCACCTCGAAGCACGCTCGGCGCTGTTAGCGCTGGCGCTGTATCTGGGCAGCGATCGCTTTGAGCAACTCACCGGTCCGGTGCTGACGCCGCAACAACGCCTGCAACGCCCCCACTACCGCACCCTATTACGCGGCCGCATCGATCTGCGTCAGCATTTTGTCTATTCGGCTGCGATACAGGTCCTGGCTGATGCGGGTTTCAGCCACGCGATCGGCGAATTTAAGGAGCTACTCGATAGCCGTGAAGGCGGCAGCGGCTTCAGCTTCGCCGACCTGGCCGCAGACCGCGCTGGCACCCTGTTTGCCCAGCGCAGCACCCGCAGTGCCGAACAGGCTGCAGCACTGCTGCAACACTTCGACGTGCCGCTGCGAGAACCCGACCTGATGATCGCCATTGATCAGTTACCCGAAGGCTTATCCAAATCACAGTTCGAAAAAAACTACCAAAACCTAAACAGCGACACCTACCAATTAGCAGTCGAGAAAATAGACGCCGAACTCGCCCAGCTGCGTATATATCAATAATTAACCCTTACCCCATAAAAGTTAAAAAGCTTGAACTAATGTAGCAACACCTTGACCTGGATTAAGCTTCCTCCCTAGCCGATAAGTCAGGCTAGGCGTAGGATTTAAATCCCATTTAGCTCTTTCTCTAGAAAATAATTTCGATTCAAACCTTAATTCCTATAAAAAAAGGTATTTTTTGCTATGAAACTCTTCATTCGACTTTTCACGCTATTAACCCTGGTTCTTTCTCCAGTAAGCTTCGCCGAAGAGGCGCCAGCCTCGATCCTAAAGATCGCGCCACAACTCGAAACCCTCGGCACTATCGCCACGCTGATTGCAGCCGCTCAAGCTCAGAACGCTGAAGGACTGAGCCTGGATACCATCAAACAGCGTGATGCCGATTGGCGTAAAGTGGCTGGCACCAACGCCTTTATGGACGGGTTACTCAGCAGCGCTGCAGCAAAAGAGATGGCAAGTTTCGAAGCCATCCAGCCCTACTTTATCGAGCTGTTCCTGATGGACAACCAGGGCGCTAACGTAGCGATGACTTCTAAGACCTCCGACTACTGGCAAGGTGATGAAGCCAAGTGGCAGGAGTCCTTCAAAGGCGGCGCCGGTGCACTCCATGTTGGCGATGTCGAGTTTGACGAAAGCGCCCAAGCCTACTTGGTACAAGTCTCGGTTCCGGTGATGGACGGTGGCAAGGCGATTGGTGCGATCACGATCGGCATCAACTTAGACGAATTGGGCGAGTAATCACCGTTTAACAAGGAGCGGCCATGAGCGTTTTCAACAACTTGTCATTTCGACTCAAACTGATTCTACCGATCGGTCTGATCGCACTGGTGATGGCGATCACCACCAGCCTCAGCATCTCCAACTCTCGCAATCTGGACCAGAGTGTCGATAAGATCGGCCACCAATTTATGCCGGAGCTGAACCTGCTGCTGCAGGCAGATCGCGATATGTACCAAGCTCAGGTCGCCGAACGAAGCTTTATCTTCATTAAAGAGGGATCCGAAGACTTTAAGGCGCTCCAAGCCCAGCACGATGAGAACATTGAGCAGGCACTGGATCGAGTGACTAAGTTCGATGAGCTGACTGGTTCTGACGAGACTCATGCGCTGGTCAAGCAGTTCCAAGCCGCCTACGCCGACTGGACCAAAACCACCCAACAGATCGAATACGAGCGGGCCAACAACGGTCGCCAGGGGCGCAAAACCGCTATCGAGTTAAGCTTTGGCATCGGTGCCACCCAGTTCGATGCAGCACGCGATATCATCGATCAACTGACCGAAATTGTTGAACACCATGCCGGTGTTGAGGTTGAGCATGCCGATACCTCTGCGGCCCAAGCTACCACTGTGCAGATGATTTCACTGGTTGTTGGGTTGGGTATTTGTGCGCTGCTGGCGCTATTTTTCCCCGGTCTGATCACTCGTCCGCTGCAGCAGATGCAGGCCAAGGTCGATGACCTGTCTAAAGGAGACGGAGACCTCACCACTCGGCTCGATCTGCAACAAAAAGATGAGCTAGGCCAACTCGGTAGTTCTATCGATGGCTTCCTCGATAAGCTGCAACAACTGATCAGTCAGGTAGCCAGCACCACCGCCCAGGTTGCCTCTGCCGCCGAGCAACAGTCGGCTATCACCGCTGAAACAACGGTAACGATCACCGAGCAGCATTCGGCCATCGATCAGGTGGCGACGGCGGTTAACGAGATGGCCGCCACGGTACAGGAGGTCGCTCGAAGCGCGACCGACGCAGCATCAGCAGCTCAAAGTGCCGACAGCAATGCCAAGCAGGGACAACAGGTCGTCAGCGCCACCATTAGTGCGATCAAGGATCTCGCCAGCGATGTCGACAACGCGGCCAGGGTGATTGGTGATGTTGAAACCGACAGCGAAAACATCGGCGGGGTACTGGACGTGATCAAAAACATCGCCGATCAAACCAACCTGCTAGCGCTCAACGCCGCTATCGAAGCGGCTCGAGCGGGTGAGCAAGGCCGCGGTTTCGCCGTAGTCGCCGACGAAGTCCGAACCCTGGCCAGCCGTACCCAATCATCGACCGAAGAGATCCAAGCGATGATCGAAAAGCTGCAAGGCGCGACACGCAATGCGGTCAAAGTGATGGTTACCGGACAGGAGAAGGCCCAGGCCAGCGTTGAAAAAGCCACCGAAGCCGGTGGTGCTCTGGATGCGATCACCACCGCAGTGGCTCAGATCAGCGACATGAACCTTCATATCGCCAGCGCGGCCGAAGAGCAAAATGCGGTGACCGAGGATATCAACCGCAACGTCACCCAGATCAGCGAGCTATCCAACCAGACCTCCAGCAACGCCGATCAAAGCAGCACGGCGAGTGCTACCTTGGCGCGGCTGGCAGCCGAACTGCAAGATGAGGTAGGCCGTTTTAAGGTCTAGTCACGCATCATCTCAATCCCGCAGACGGCAGCTCAACAGGCTGCCGTTTTTTTGCGCGGCTAATCGATCCAGCCACCCAGCACCTGACGCGGCTGGGATCGTCCCGCTTCGGTGATCCATACCGCTAGTGCGGCTCTTCCATTAGCGGCGGATAACGGCAATGAAAACAGCCAGATATCGCCACCGCGCTGCTGCTTATCGACTACCACAAACTGGTGCTCTGAAGTGCTGCCACGATTTTCTCCGGCAGCGATTTCGGTGGTTCGGTCAAACCCCAGCAGCGCAACATGGACCGTCGGTTGATCGATCGCTTTGGTTGATTGGTAACTCACCTGCAGTTGCTGGCCGGTTAATTCGGCCGTCAGCACACCGCCATCAATAGCGACCGGATCAGGCCAATCCTGACGGCTAAAAAAACCGCGCCATTCACGGCCATCGATCAACCAGGCCGGGGTATAGACCGAGCGAAACTGACCGCTGCGGTTTAGCGCGCGTTGTCGCTGGGTGTATTCGGGCTGAGCAAAGCGGTCCTGCCACCCCAGGTAATCCCAATAATCGACATGAAATGCCATCGGCACAAAGCGGCGCCATAGCTGCGGATGGTTCAACAATGTGGCCAAGCGACGATCCGCCGGAGGGCAGCTCGAACAACCCTGCGAGGTATACAGCTCGACCAATTGAGGCGGCGAGCCTTGCTGCTGAAAGCTCTGGGCCACCGTCACCGGTGAAACCAGCAGCAACAAGCACAAAATGATATTTCGAGTACGGCACACATTCGTTCTCCTACAATCCAACGGATCATAAATGTTTGACGCAAGGCTGCAGGCAGCGTTACAGCAGACGAGCAACTTAGCTGGTGGTTTTAGAACCGATCACGTAGGCTTTCCGGTCCACTTTTCGAAGACCGCAACCATGCTCAACAGCCTCATCGATACCACCCTTCTGGCGGTGTTTATCCCCACGTTTTTATTCGTATCAGCCACCCCAGGAATGTGTATGACCCTAGCGATGACGATGGGGATGACCATCGGCGTGCGGCGGACGCTGTGGATGATGGCCGGCGAACTGGTCGGTGTCGGCCTGGTGGCAGTCTTGTCGGTGATCGGCGTGGCGGCATTGATGCTGAAGTACCCGCAAGCGTTCGAGCTGTTCAAGTGGGTCGGTGGCGGCTACCTGTTCTACATCGGGGTCCAGCTTTGGCTATCGCGCGGCAAGATGGCGATCAGCCACAACAGCTCCGAGAGCCGTCGCGCCAGCGCCACCGAGCTGGCCAGTCAGGGCTTTATCACCGCCGTCGCCAACCCCAAAGGCTGGGCCTTCTTTGTCTCGCTGCTACCACCGTTTATCAGCGATCAGTACCCGATAGCGCCGCAGATCAGTATCCTGGTGGCGATTATCCTGCTGATCGAGCTGTTGTGTTTGCTGCTCTACGCCAGCGGCGGCCTAACGCTGAGCAAGTTTCTGCAGAAAAGCGGCAACGTGCGGCTGATGAACCGCATCGCCGGAACGCTGATGATGGGCGTCGGAGTGTGGCTAGCACTGGGCTAGCCGTCGATTAGAGAGCCAATAGCTGGTGTTGTGGTAATCGATACTGCTGCAACGGCTGCTCATCCAACGAAAACGCAATAAAACAGGATTGCAACTGCATATCGCAGCCATCCTGCTCGCCCGCCCCGTACAATCGATCACCCAGAATCGGATGCCCGAGACCGAGCAAGTGCTGACGGATCTGGTGCTTACGCCCAGTTTCCAGCCTGACCTCAACTAGACTACGGTCTCGCTCGGAATCGACCGATAACGTCGTCATCCGGCTGCGAGCGGGCTTGCCATTTACCGCTTCATCGATCAACCGACTGTCGAGCTGTAGACTCCCTTTAACCACGGCACGGTAACGCTTATCCACCTGGCGCGATTCAAACAGCGCCGACAACGCCCGAGCGGTACGTTTGTTATGCGCCAGCAGAATTAGCCCCGAGGTAGCACGGTCTAACCGATGGACGATAAACCCCGGGCGCTCGGGTTGCAGCTGGGTTTCGGCCCAACGGTACAGCGTGGTGTGATCCCCGTATTTGGAGCCCTGGCACAGCATCCCGCAGGGTTTGTTCCATACCGAATAGTCACCCTCGTCGGCTATCAACAGGGGTTCTAATGATACCTGGTTGATCACCTCAGAATCGTAATACAGGTGCAGTTCATCGCCAGTATTAAGGATTCGTGAGGCACGCCGCAGTCGTTGTGTTGCGCCTTTACGCGTCAGCCAGACCGCGCCTTTTTGCATCACACTTTTGAGCTCGCTACGAGATAGTTCGCAGGCGTCAGCCAGCCAATCGATCGCTTTACGATCGCCTTGGTCGATAGCAAGGTGGCGTTCAAATTTCACAGTCATCACAGTGCAGAGGTATGGAGCTGCTGATTATATAGCAGCTTTGCCGAGATTCATCGCTTGCAGGGGCGCAGTCCCCTGCGCAATCTGTTGATTAGCTAAGCGGAGCTTATCCCGGTCGTCTTCATTTACAGCTCCGCATTACAAAAGCAATAAATTCCAGGCACAAAAAAGCGGACCGAAGTCCGCTTTTTAATTCAGCCATCGATGCGTTTAGTCATCAACGCCTTCGTCAGCGCGTAGGTCTTTCATGCTCAGTTTGATACGACCGCGTGGGTCAACATCAAGCACCTTAACCTTGACCATTTCGCCTTCGGTCAGCTTGTCGGTCACTTTCTCGACTCGCTCAGCGCAAATCTGAGAGATGTGAACCAGTCCATCTTTACCCGGCAGGATATTGATGAAGGCGCCGAAGTCGACGATTCGCTCAACCTTACCTTCGTAGATCTTGCCTACTTCCGCTTCGGCGGTGATAGCCATCACGGTGTCAATCGCAGCCTGTGCAGCAGCCTTGTCGGCAGCGAAGATCTTGATAGTGCCGTCGTCTTCGATGTCGATAGACGCGCCAGTCGCTTCGGTTATGCCACGGATAGTCGCGCCACCCTTACCGATCACGTCGCGAATCTTGTCAGGGTTGATCTTCAACTGAGTCATCGCCGGAGCGTTGTCGTTCAGCTCAGGACGGGCGTAACCGATAACCTTGGCCATCTCGCGCAGGATGTGCTGACGGGCTTCAAGCGCCTGTTCCAGCGCCTGATCCATGATCTCTTCGGTGATGCCTTCGATCTTGATATCCATCTGCAGTGCAGTGATACCGTTCTCGGAACCGGCTACCTTAAAGTCCATGTCGCCTAGGTGATCTTCGTCACCCAGGATGTCGGTCAGAACCGCGAACTTGTCGCCTTCCTTAACCAGGCCCATGGCGATACCCGCTACCGGACGCTTAACCGGTACACCGGCATCCATCAGCGCCAATGAAGCACCACAAACAGAGGCCATCGAGCTGGAACCGTTAGATTCGGTGATCTCAGATACGATACGGATGGTGTACGGGAAATCGTCTTGGCTAGGCATCATCGCCTGGATACCACGACGCGCTAGACGGCCGTGACCGACCTCACGACGATTGGTACCCATCATGCGGGTGCATTCGCCAACCGAGTAGCCAGGGAAGTTGTAGTGGAACAGGAACGGATCTTTACGTTCGCCTTCCAGTGCATCGATGATCTGCTGATCACGGCTGGTGCCCAGCGTAGCGGTAACGATCGCCTGAGTTTCACCACGGGTGAACAGTGCAGAACCGTGGGTTTTGCCCAGCACGGCAACTTCAACTTCGATCGGCCGAACCGTCTTGGTATCACGACCGTCGATACGCGGCTCGCCGTTTACAACGCGGCTACGTACGATGTTCTTCTCAACCGAGGCAAACAGCTTCTCGACGTCTTTTCCGTCAATAGCTTCGCCAGCCAGCTTCTCAACCGCTTCGGCTTTAACTTCACCTAGCTTGCCGTAACGGGCCAGCTTGTCGCCGATCGCGTAAGCTTCGGTGATGGCAGCGCCGTAACCATCAACGATCTGCTGCTTCAGCTCTTCGTTAACAGCGGGTGCAGCCCAATCCCAAATCGGCTTGGCGTTTTCAGCAGCGAACTCAATGATCGCATCGACAGCAACCTGCATCTCGTCGTGGGCGAACAGAACCGCACCCAGCATCTCGTCTTCTGACAGCTCTTGTGCCTCGGACTCAACCATCAACACGGCGTCTTTAGTACCGGCAACAACCATGTCCAGCAGCGAGGTGCTCATGGTTTCGAAAGACGGGTTAAGAACGTAGCCACTCTCTTCGTCGAAACCAACCCGCGCACAACCGATAGGTCCGCTAAACGGGATACCGGAGATTGCCAGAGCCGCTGAAGTACCGATCATCGCGGCAACGTCAGGGCAGTTCTTCTTGTCGGCAGACATAACGGTACAGACAACCTGCACTTCGTTCATGAAGCCTTTCGGGAACAGCGGACGGATCGGACGGTCGATCAGACGCGAGGTCAGGGTTTCAAATTCGCTTGGACGCGCTTCACGCTTGAAGAAACCGCCGGGGATTTTTCCAACCGAGTAAGTCTTCTGCTGGTAGTGAACAGACAATGGAAAGAACGGCTGATCAGCACGGGCTTTCTTGTTACCAACAACGGTACACAAAACCTGGTTCTCACCCATGGTGATCAATACTGCACCGGATGCCTGACGGGCAACTCGGCCAGTCTCCAGAGTGACTTGCTGATCGCCATACTGGAAAGTTTTAGTCTTCGGATTCAACACAAAGAATTCCTCATCAATTTAATTTGCTTACAGCGCTCTCGGCCCCCTGGCCGACAATCTATCGTGGGCATTCGCCCCGCCTGCAAACCGTACTTTGATAACCCTTCAACAAAGCCGTAAAAGAGTCATTAAAGTACGGGCTGAACAACAGATTGTTGAACACTTTGTTCTACTACAACGCTGCTAAATGATTAGCAGTTAAAACAACAAAGGCCCCGACCTTGCGGTAGGAGCCTTTGCTAGAATCTGCTCTTAGCGACGCAGACCCAGACGACCGATCAACGTTGTGTAACGCGTGGCATCTTTAGACTTCAAGTAGTCCAGCAGCTTACGACGCTGGTTTACCATCCGGATCAGACCACGGCGTGAGTGGTGATCTTTCTTGTTAACCTTGAAGTGATCCTGCAAACCCAGAATGTTGGCAGTCAGCAGTGCAACCTGAACTTCAGGAGAACCGGTATCGCCTTCTTTGGTTTGATAGTCAGCCAGGATAGCCGCTTTTTCTTGAGCTAATAAAGCCATGATAAAACTCCATTCTAATATGCACACGCGTTGTCAAAGCAGCGCGCGGTATTAAACAAACGACGTACCGTGCATATTTACAGTACGACGCGACTAGAACGACTCGGGCTAATCCGGAGCCGTTTGTATCAGACGCAAAGGCTTTAACACCCCTTGGTCTGAAATCTGTCCCAGACCGAGAAAACGCGCATCGTTTTCGCTCTGGGTAAAAATCAGTATCTGTTCGGCCTCGGCGTGATCAAATGGGATCGACTGACCGTAACCAATTCTGACTTGCTGCTCTGCGTCGATCGCCACCCGTGGCAGGTGATCCACCGCTGTCCAAGCCGGCAATAATAACGCATCTAGGGCATTCAGGTCGCACTGTTTTTCCGCTTCGGTGACCTTTTCGTCGGCGCTAACACCGGCAATGGCTTCAATCTCGGCTAAGGTGCGCATCATCGGTGCTTGATACGGTCCGGCATCGAGCCGTCGCAGTACCTTGACGTGCGCGCCACAACCAAGCATCAAGCCCAGATCTTCGACGATAGAACGAATATAGGTGCCCTTGGAACAGTGCACTTGCAGGTCCATCTCGCACGCTTCGGGACGAAACGCCAACAACTCGATCGAATAGATAGTTACCCGGCGACGCTTAACCTCGACCTTAATACCCTGGCGGGCCAATTTGTACAGCGGCTGACCGTTGTGTTTGAGCGCCGAAAACATCGACGGCACCTGCTCGATCTCGCCGCTAAAATGCTCAGCCAGCAACGACTCGATCTGTGCAACCGAGTAATCGCCAACCGGTTTAGTCTCGACAACCTTGCCATCGGCATCGCTCGAATCGGTACGGATTCCGAGCTTAGCGGTGGTTTGGTAACGTTTGTCAGCATCCAGCAGAAACTGCGAAAACTTGGTCGCCTCACCCAGACAGATCGGCAACATACCGGTCGCTAACGGATCTAACGCCCCGGTATGCCCTGCCTTAGCGGCACCATAGAGGTATTTGACCCGTTGCAACGCATGGTTAGAGCTAACACCGGCTGGTTTATCCAGCAGCACCATCCCATCTATCGCGCGTCCTTTACGACGTCGAGCCAACCCAGCTAGTCCTCTTCACCGGTGTCGCCACGCTCATCTTGACGTTTGGTATCTTCCGACACCGCCTGCTCGATCAGCGACGACATGTAGTTACCACGCACCACCGAACTGTCGTAGTGGAATCGCAACTGTGGTACCGCACGCATCTTAATCAGCTGCGCAACACGGCCGCGCAGGAATCCCGCAGCACGGTTAAGAATCTTAACCGACACCTCGGCTTGCGCCTGAACCTCCTCGTGCGATCCCATCACCGTAATATAGATATCGGCATAGGACAGATCACGTGAGATCTTGGCACCATTGACAGTCACCAACCCAATACGAGGATCTTTGACCTCCTGCTGGATCAACTGAGCAAGCTCGCGCTGGAGCTGCTCAGCAATACGTTGGGATCGACTAAATTCTCTGGCCATCAGGCTATTCGCTATCTCGTTAAGAGGATAATTGAGCGCTCAGCTTATAGCTGACGCGCCACCTCGGTGACTTCAAACACTTCGATCTGATCACCGACCTTAACGTCGTAGTTCTTCACTCCGATACCACACTCGACACCGTTACGAACCTCTTCGACGTTGTCCTTGAAGCGACGCAACGAATCCAGCTCACCTTCGTGAATCACCACGTTGTCACGCAGCACGCGGATCTGCTTGCTACGGAAAACGGTACCTTCGGTGACCATACAACCAGCAACCTGGCCGAATTTAGGCGAACGGAACACTTCGCGAACTTCGGCATTACCGACGATTTCTTCACGCAGCTCCGGTGACAGCATGCCCGATAGCGCCTGCTTCACATCATCAACGATATCGTAAATGATGCTGTAGTAGCGCATATCGACTTCTTCTTTCTCGACCAACGCTTTAGCCGTGGTATCAGCACGCACGTTGAAGCCGAAGATCACCGCGTTGGATGCCAGCGCCAGGTTAACATCGCTCTCGGCGATACCACCCACACCACTGGAAACCACGTTAACCTTAACTTCATCGGTACCTAACTCAACCAACGAGCTAGTCAGAGCTTCGAGCGAACCACGAACATCGGTCTTCAAGACAATATTAAGGATCGATACTTCGTTGCCACCCATGTTGGCAAACATGTTATCCAGTTTGGCCGCCTGTTGACGCGCCAGCTTGATCTCTTTGAACTTACCCTGACGGAAGTTGGCCACTTCACGCGCCTTCTTCTCGTTGGCTACGACATTAAACTCATCGCCGGCATTGGGAGTACCGTCAAGACCCAAGATCTCTACCGGAATAGAGGGACCTGCTGATTGGATCGGCTTGCCCGTTTCATCGAGCATCGCCCGCACGCGGCCATAATTCTGACCCGCCAGGACGATATCACCGGCACGCAGGGTTCCGTTCTGAACCAGCAGCGTAGCAACGGTACCGCGACCTTTATCCAGGCGAGATTCAACCACCACACCTTTAGCCGGAACATTCGGCACAGCAGTCAGCTCGAGCATTTCAGACTGCAGCAGCACTGCATCCAGCAACGCGTCGATGCCTTCACCGGTCTTGGCAGAGACCGAGACAAAGGGAACATCGCCGCCCCACTCCTCAGGAATAACCTCTTTGGCAGCCAGTTCGTTCTTGACCCGGTCCAGGTCAGCACCCTCTTTATCGATTTTGTTCACCGCAACCACAATCGGCACACCGGCAGCACGTGAGTGCTGGATCGCTTCTTCGGTCTGAGGCATCACGCCATCGTCAGCGGCAACGACCAGAATAACGATATCCGTCGCCTTGGCACCTCGGGCACGCATCGCGGTAAACGCGGCGTGTCCCGGCGTATCCAGGAAGCTAATCATGCCGTGACCGGTTTCTACATGGTAGGCGCCGATATGCTGGGTAATACCACCGGACTCACCGGAAGCCACTCGCGTTTCACGGATGTAATCGAGCAGCGAGGTCTTACCGTGGTCAACGTGACCCATGACGGTAACAACCGGCGCGCGCGACTCTTCGGCACCTTCGTAATCGATATCGTCAAGCACCCGGTCTTCAACACTAGATTCATCAGCGATAACACCTTTATGGCCCATCTCTTCTACCACCAACATGGCAGTATCCTGATCCAGGATCTGGTTGATAGTCGCCGGCGCGCCCATCTTGAACATCACCTTGATAATGTCGGCAGCTTTGGCGGTCATCAGCTTGGCCAGGTCGGCAACGCTGATCGCCTCGGGCACAGCCACATCGTGAACAACGGCAGCAACCGGCTTCTCAAAGCCCTGTTGCAGCGCAGAAGGTGCTTTGAGCTTCTGACGCTTGGGTGCCTTCAGGCGACGCTCTTTGTACGAGGGATCGAAACCCTGACCGCGCTTAACACCGGTACCACGACGCGGTGCACGCTCGTTTTTGGGAGCATCTTTG
>JBALWS010000075.1:0-21732 GCA_036960405.1 Halopseudomonas sp.
CTCAATCGAAATCTTTCGAGAAGGGTGCGGCTCTTGATAGATTTTCTGGCTGAGCACTACAGTGGAGAAACAAATGAACAAGAAAAAACGCGAGATAGAAGTAAGGGTTGATGAAGGTGATGCGCTTAAATACCGTGTGGATACTCTAGCGGTTAAGTATGCTCAAAAGTACCATGGTTTAGACGGTGAAATAGTTAGGCGATTTGAAGAAGCAGGCTTTGATAGTGAATCTTTAAAGCCTCTGCCGGGTCAATATGAGATTGTATCTTCACATGGCCAAATGATGTCTACAAATATACTCTTTTACGGTGTACCACCACTACGCAAGTTTAGGTATCAGCAAATTAGAGAATTTTCTAGAGGGGTTATGCAAGCACTTCTTGAGATTGATTCTAGTGCAGTCCATTTAGGTTTAACACTGCATGGAGCGAACTATGGTCTTGACGAAGTAGAAGCATTCGAAGCTGAAATCGCAGGGTTGGCTGATGCTGTCGCAGAATACAAGGTACCAGAAAAACTCGAATTGATTACGCTCATTGAGCGAAATGCAGTCAGGGCTAAGCGCTTAGCAAAAACGCTAAATGAGCTATTGCCACTGGGCCGTATCATTGCAGATTCTGGCTATGGTAGCGGTGATGAAGAGAAGTACGGAGCTCGATTACGCTCTGCTGGCTACGCATCGGACAGCAAACCACACGTATTTGTAGCAATGCCATTCAATGAGTCAATGGACGATGTGTATCATTATGGCATCAGCGGCGCAGTAAGAGCTGCGGGATTTGTATGTGAACGTGTCGACGAGCGAGCCTTCACAGGGGACGTTTTAGCTCGAGTCAAACAAAGGATCAAATCTTCAAGCCTCGTCGTAGCCGACCTTTCTACTGCGAACTCCAATGTTTATCTTGAAGTTGGGTATGCTTGGGGATGTGGTATCCCGACAATTCTAGTCGTATCTGATGTAAACGAGCTTAAATTTGACGTTCAGGGTCAACGATGCCTGGAATACAAGAAGATTAAAGATCTAGAGCGCATGCTACTCGAAGAGCTGTCTGCAATTGGAGCTAGCCTAGGCAATTAACACGTGCATCAACTCGAAGCCGCCAGAGTCCGCAAAGTACCCTGAAGGGCCATGTTCCTTGGTAGGCGAGGATAAATTCTAAGTGCCCTTTACAGACCTCTCCTCTACAACTAACTCAGACATAGCCATAAAAAAAACCACCCAGAGAATTCCGAGGGTGGCCTTGTCTGTTGCGTGCTATCCGAGAATTTTAGCGGAAGCTGTCGTTGATCACCTGCAGTGCATCGTTGCCGGGGCATAGTGCGCTTTCGGTCAAGCTGTTTAGTGGCTTGTCGGTGGTGTTCAGCACCGCGTGTAGATCTTCGGCAGTCGGGTCAATGTAAAGCAGTCCGGTCAGAATCTTACCGTCGGCTTTGTGCTGCTCTATGGCGCCCATTGCTGCGGCTTTGTTCTGCGGGTCGTAGTTCTCGTCGACGCTTTGCAGGCGGATGATTGAACCATCGTGCAGGCAGATATCGCGCGAATCGTCACCCGGTTTGCCGATCGAGATGATCTCCTCTTTGACCGGCACAAAGTCGGTCACCGAGGCTGTCTCGATATGGTCGCGGATGTAATCGTAGCTCTTGGTCGAGCCAGCGTGGTTGTTGAAGGTGACGCACGGCGAGACGACATCGATGAAGGCAAAACCGCGGTGGCTCAGTGCCGCTTTAAGCAGCGGTACCAGCTCTTGCTTATCGCCCGAGAAACTCCGCGCAACAAAGGTCGCGCCTAGCTGCATTGCCAGCGTTGCCAGATCGATCCCTTCCAGCAGGTTCACTTCACCTTTTTTGCTCTTGGAACCCAGGTCTGCGGTGGCGGAGGTCTGGCCCTTGGTCAGGCCGTAAACACCGTTGTTGGCGACGATATAGAGCATGTTCAAGCGACGACGAACCACGTGGGCAAACTGACCCATGCCGATGGCGGCAGTGTCACCGTCACCCGACATGCCGATGTAGGTCAGGTCGCGGTTGGCCATGTTGGCACCGGTCGCTACCGACGGCATCCGGCCGTGCACGGTGTTGAAGCCGTGGGCTTTGTTGAGGAAATAGGTCGGTGCTTTGGACGAGCAACCGATCCCCGACAGCTTGGCGATGCGGTGCGGCGGCAGCGACAGTTCGTGGCAGGCCTGGATGATCGATGCACCGATGGCATCGTGGCCGCAGCCTGCGCAGAGTGTCGACAACGGACCCTCGTATGCCTGATGGGTAAGCCCCAGTTCGTTGACGGGCAGCTTGGGATGGCGAAATGTAGATTTTAAAAAGCTCATGATTTACCTGCTTGCCACTTTGAGGGTTGATCTTTTACCGGCGTTACCTTGCTGGTGCACTTCGATCTCTTCGCTGATAAAGCGAGCGGTGATCGGTAAACCATCGTAATGGACCACTTTGGTTAGCTTCTTGGGGTTGATTTCGAGCTCGTTGATCAGCAGCGTGCGCATCTGGCCATCACGGTTCTGTTCAACCACGTAGATGGTGTCGTGGCTGTCGATAAACTGAATCACCTCTTCCGAGAACGGGAAGGCTTTGATACGGCAGCTATCGATCTTGATGCCTTTGGCTTCCAACATATCAACGGTTTCAGCAGCGGCCGCAGAGGTGGTACCGAAGTAGATCAAGCCTGCCTTGCAGCCTTTGCCTTTGGTATGGATATCGGGCTTGGGCAGCATCTTGGCGGCGGTATCGAATTTACGGTTGAGACGCTCCATGTTGTCGACGTAGAGGTCGCCAAGTTCGGTGTAAACCGCATAGTGGTCACGCGAGGTGCCGCGGGTGAAGAACGCGCCTTTGGTCGGGTGAGTGCCGGGGTAGGTGCGGTAGCAGATACCATCACCGTCGACATCCAGATAACGGCCAAATTTGTCCATCTCGTCGAGTTGCTCGGCATTGAGCACCTTGCCGCGGTTGTAGCGGGTATCGTCGCTCCAATCGAACGGCTCGCTAAGATGATCGTTCATACCCAGGTCCAGATCGCTCATGACAATGACCGGAGTCTGCAGGTGCTCGGCCAGATCGAACGCCTCGGCGGTCTGGTCGAAGCACTCCTTGGGCGATGATGGGAACAGCAGCACCTGCTTGGTATCGCCGTGGGAAGCGTACGCGCACGCCAGAATGTCGGGTTGCTGGGTGCGGGTGGGCATGCCGGTAGAGGGGCCAGCGCGCTGCACGTTGATCAGCACGATCGGGACTTCGGCAAAGTAAGCCAAACCCAAGAACTCGGTCATCAGCGAGATGCCGGGACCGCTGGTGGCGGTAAAGGCGCGGGCGCCATTCCAGGCAGCACCGATGGTGACACCGATCGCTGCCAGTTCGTCTTCGGCCTGGACCGCGGCAAAGTTTTTCTTGCCCGAAGCCGGGTCTATACGTAGTCGGTTGGCGTATTGAATGTAGTTTTCCACCACCGAGGTGGACGGGGTGATCGGGTACCAACCGCAGACGCTGGCACCACCGTAGACGGCGCCGAGGCCTGCTGCGGTGTTGCCGTCTATCATGATGTGGTTGTTGACCTTATCGGTGCGCTTAACCCGAATATCCAGCGGGCAGTCGAAATGCATCGAGGCGTATTGATGGCCCAACTCGAGCGCGTAGATATTGGGAACGATCAGCTTCTCTTTGCCCTTGAACTGGTCCTTGACCAAGCTCTTGAGCATCACAAATTCGATGTCGAGCAACGCCGACAGCGCGCCAACATAGATCACGTTTTTAAATAGCTGGCGCTGACGTGGATCGCTGTATTCGCGCTGGCAGATCTCCGAGATCGGAATACCGACCAGGTTGACGTCGTTGCGGATCAACGCAGGGTCGAGCGGCTTGGTCGAATCGAAGATAAAGTAACCGCCGGGCAGCAGACTCTGCATATCGCGAGCCAGGCTCTGGCTGTTCATCGCTACTACTATGTCGGCACCGCCACCGCGGCGTCCTAGGTAGCCCTTTTCGCTGACCCGGACTTCGTACCAGGTAGGCATGCCCTGAATGTTCGACGGAAACTCGTTACGCGGGCTGACGGGGATGCCCATGCGGAAGATCGATTTGGCGAACATCAAGTTGGAACTGGCCGAGCCGGTACCGTTGACGTTGGCAAACCGAATGACAAATTCGTTGACTGATTTGAGCTGTTGCATCGTTTGCGACCTACGCCTGAATTAGGGTGAATTTCTGCATATCCCAAGCACCGGTGGGACAGCGTTCGGCACAGAGACCACAGTGAAGGCAGACATCTTCATCCTTTGCCATGATCTGGCCGGTTTTTAGGTCTGCTGAAACGTAAAGTTCTTCGCTGCTGTCGCAGGCCGGGACTCGAAGCCGTGCACGTAGATCGGGCTCTTCACCATTGTTGATGAAGTTGATGCAATCCATGGGGCAGATATCTTCGCAGGCGCCGCACTCGATACAGCGCTTGGCACTAAATACCGTATGCACGTCACAGCTCAGGCAACGGGCCGCTTCGGTCAGCGCCAGTTGGTCGTCAAAACCCAGTTCGACTTCGGCTTTACGGTCTTTCAGTGCCTTGGCCATGTCGAGGTGGGGCACGGCTTGACGGTTGTCGTTGGAGACCAAGTTCTGGTAGCTCCACTCATGCACGCCCATTTTCTGGCTGACCAGATTGTAGGTCTCGGCGGGGCGGTCCTGAACCAGATCTTTGCCCTGGCAGAACAGATCGATCGATACCGCTGCCTGATGACCATGGGCGACGGCGGTGATGACGTTTTCCGGGCCAAAGGCCGCGTCGCCACCAAAGAACAGATCGGGGCGGGATGACTGCAGTGAGTCTTTATTCAGCACCGGCATACCCCACTTGTCGAAATCGACCCCGAGGTCGCGTTCGATCCACGGGAAGCTGGCGTCCTGGCCGATCGCTACCAGCACTTCGTCGCACTCGATCAGAACCGGCTCTTGTCCGGTGGATACTAGGCTGCGCTTACCGGATTCGTCGTAGACCGATTCGACCACGTCGAACAGCATGCCGCTGAGTTTGCCATCGGTGATGACGTACTCTTTGGGGACGTGGTGATTGACAAAGTTGATCCCTTCGGCCTGGGCGTCGTCCTTTTCCCAAGGTGAGGCTTTCATATCCTCGTAGCTGGAGCGCACCACCACGTGTACGTCGCTGGCGCCCATACGCAGGGCGGTACGGCAGCAGTCCATGGCGGTGTTGCCACCACCGAGAACAATGAGCTTTTTGGCAGCTTGCTCGATATGCTCGAACGCGACGCCTGCCAGCCAATTGATGCCGATCTCGACCTGCTTGCCGGCTTCGCTTCTACCGGGGATATCCAGATCGCGGCCGCTCGGTGCACCGGTGCCGACAAATACGGCATCGAATGATTCTTCTAATAGCGACTTGAGACTGCTGATGTCGCTGCCGAAGCGGGTGTTGACGCCCATATTGAGAATAAGGTCGACCTCTTCGTCGAGTACCGTTTCGGGTAAGCGGAAGCTGGGGATCTGGCTGCGCACCATGCCGCCCGCTTTGCTCTCGCGGTCGAATAGGGTGATGTCATAGCCGAGCGGTAACAGGTCACGCGCGACGGTCAACGATGCCGGGCCCGCGCCGATCAGGCCGATACGCTTGCCGTTCTTTTCGGTCGGGATCTCGGGCAGAAAAGGGGTGATATCGTCTTTGTTATCGGCCGCGACACGCTTCAAACGACAGATTGCGACCGGCGTCTCTTCAACACGGGTGCGTCGACAGGCAGGCTCGCAAGGACGGTCACAAACACGCCCTAGAATTCCTGGAAAGACGTTGGACTTCCAGTTCACCATATACGCATCGGTATAACGTTTTTCGGCGATCAGGCGAATATATTCAGGAACCGGAGTGTGTGCCGGACACGCGTACTGGCAGTTAACTACTTTATGGAAGTAGTCGGGGGACTGTATGTCTGTTTCTTTCAAGGCAGCCTACCTAATCATCAAGTCAAAAAAGAACTCATGAACCAGACGCGCAGACAGCAGAATCGATGCATATCGGCTATGCCTCGTTGTCCTTGTTTTCGGCCTGCCCCTTGGGTGCGATCTGGCACATTTAGGGGCGACCATTGCTTTGCCCGCGATCCGCTCTAAGCGAAAATATATGAAGTTGAACTCAGGAAAGCTTCGTGGGAGGTTTGCGCATTGCGGCGCTAATCTAATCCCTTTGGGCATACCCAGATGACAACTAGGGAATTCTATCTGTGCTGGTTTGAATCAACCACTGTTTTTGTGTCGACAAAGGTCTAATTTGCGACTAAATAGTGTCAATTTGAGTAATTTAAAATTTATTCTTATGGATGCTCAGAATAGGCGGGAATATGTATTATGAATAATAATAAATGACTGGACTTGACGCACGGTGAGTCTTTGCAGAAGAGGGGCGATGCTACGGTGCTGCGGCGGCCAGTCAAGACCCTGTTATCAGCACTTTTGGGAAGGCTGATAACAGGGTCCGGCCATGGCGGAAATATGTCAGGCTTTGGCCAGCCAGCGTTGTTGGAGCTGGCGAAGTTGTTGCGGCGATATCAGAATGATCAGATTACCGAGTAGTACCAATCCGATCCCCATCAAGCCGCTGGCACTCCACTGATAGCCTTCTAGCAGCGTTGAGATCTGCAGCGCAACAATCGGAAACAACAGGGTGGTGTAGGCCGCCTTGTCGGCGCCGATCCGGCCGACCAGGGTTAGGTAGCAACCGAAAGCGATGATCGAACCCAGCACCGAAAGATACAGCAGCGATCCGATATAGGGCAGGCTGGTGTCGAACGCTAACGGCTTGTCGCTCAACAATGCGATCAACAACATCGCGATGCCGCCGTAACTCATGCCGAACGCGTTGGTCTGGATCACCGGCAAGCCTTGGCGCTGGTTACGGGCCGAGGTGATATTGCCCAGCGATGCGCAGTAAGTACCGACCAGTACAATCAGCAGTGCTTGGAGAGCCAGCCCGCTAAGCTCAAAACCTGCGTCGCTAGGTTGGAATACCAGCGTGATGCCGAGCAATCCGAGCACGCCACCGATGACTACCTCCTTGCGTACCGGGGCGCCTAAAAAGACCGCCGAGTTGACGATATTCATCATCACGATGGTCGAAAAGGTCAACGCGATCAGTCCCGAAGTCAGGTGTGCGGTGCCCTGATACATCAGCCAATAATTGATCCCGAATAAGCTCAATCCTTGCAGCAGCATGAATAGATGCTCTTTGGCAGAAAATGCCAAGGCCATACCCCGCAAGCGGCAAAATACCAGCAGTAGTACTCCCGCAAGAATAAAGCGATACGCCACCGACACCAATGGATCGACCAGCCCTAGTTGGAATTTGATCACGTAAAACGTTGATCCCCAGATCATTACGGTTGTTAGGTAGAGCAGGCTGTTATTCATTGTCGAGGCTTCCATGTTGGTGCCGTTACCGAATCAACGGAGCGGCGCGGTGATGCAGCCTTCAAGGTATCTGTTAGGTGTCTGACAATACATGTACAATTTATCGATTGGTTGCTGTAACTGTATTGGTTGGTTGGCCGGTACGGTTAAGGCGCGAGAAGCTGCGGAGGGCAGGTGAACAATGGCGATGATCAGTATTAACCAGCAGGATAACCTGCCGTTGGTCGAGCAGATTATGCAGGGGGTGCGGCAACAGGTAGATGAGCGAGTGTTGCGCTTAGGCACACGGCTACCGTCTATTCGTCAGTTTGCAGTCGACCATGGTGTCAGTCGCTTTACCGTGGTACAGGCTTATGATCGGCTGGTCGCGGCGGGGTATCTGCAATCGCGCAAAGGCTCGGGGTTTTATGTCAGTCGACCGGTGGCACAGAGCGGCTTGGCTGAGCCCGCCTGCGATCTGGATCGCGCGGTGGATATCCTGTGGCTGCTGCGCCGTTCAATGCAGGATCGTGGCTTTCGGCATATGCCCGGCTGTGGTTGGTTGCCGCCCAGCTGGCAAGATAGTTCGGGGCTGCAGCGAGGGCTTCGAACCCTATCGCGCAGTGTGCCGCGATCATTGGTGGAATATGGCCATGCGGCGGGATACCTGCCGCTGCGGCAGGATCTGCAGCACCGACTCAGTGAGCTGGAGATCGGCGCGACAACCGGGCAGATCATCACTACCCATGGGGTGTCTCACGCGCTGGACCTGGTGACACGTTACTTTGTTCGCCCCGGCGATGCGGTGCTGGTTGAAGATCCGGCCTATTTCACCCTGTTTGGAACCTTGAAGCTGTTGGGGGCCAAATTGATCGGAGTGCCGCGCAATACCGATGGCCCCGATACAGAGGCGATGGAGGCGCTGATCCTGCAGCATAAACCGAAACTGTTTGTGACCACCGCAGTGCTGCATAATCCAACCGGCACCAATACCAGTCAGGCGGTGGCCTACCGCTTGCTGCAGCTGGCCGAAAAACACGACCTGATGATCATCGAGGATGATATTTACGGGGATTTCCACGGCGGTCACGCCACCCGGCTAGCGGCGTTGGATCAATTGAACCGGGTGATCTATGTCAGTAGCTTCTCCAAGACGATATCGGCCAGTTTACGGGTCGGTTTTATGGCCTGTCATAAGGACCTAGCGCAGGAGCTGATCGATTTGAAGCTGCTGACCCATCTGACCAGTTGTGAGCTGAGCGAGCGATTGATCCATCAGGTATTGGCCGAAGGGGACTATCGCAAATCGATGACCCGCCTGCACGGGCGTTTGGAGCGAGCACGGCAGCAGACTATCGGTCGGCTAGAACGGGCAGGACTGAGTCTGTTTGTTGAGCCCGAACAAGGGATGTTTTTGTGGGCTCGGTTACCCGAAGGGGTGCAGCAGAATGCGGCCGAGCTGGCTCATCAGGCTTTGACCAAAGATATGATGCTGGCACCGGGGAATATATTCAGCCCGCAGCAGGCGATTTCACCCTGGTTGCGTTTTAACGCAGCCTATTGCGAGGATGATGCGGCGTTGTTCGATTCGCTGGGGCGATTGTTGGAAGGAGCCGAAGGCTAAAAAAAAGAGCCCGCTGAGGGCGCTGATTTGCTGTTCAGCTAGGGTCGCTTAGCCCGGCGAATGGGTGGCCTGCAAGCTGTGTAGATAAGTACTGAGCTTGCGGTCATACGTGGCGATATGACTTAGCAGCAATCCGCGCAGCTCCATCAACGCTTTGTTTTCATTAAAGAGGGCGCTGGCTTGAGCTTGTTGTTTCAAGTCTTTCAGTCGCTCCATCAGGGCGTCGTGATCGTTATCGTGCGCTTCGAACTCCTCGTAACTGTGCTGGCGCATGATCAGCTGTTCGGACATGAAATGGACATCGGTGTAGTCGATCAGTTGGTCGAGGATTTTGACCTTTTCACTGTCTGGCCTGTCCTCCGTTATCGCTTGGTTGAGCAGGTCGACCATGCCGATCTGCACTGCATGTTCGCGATTGATGGTGGCATTTTCTTGCTCAGTCTGTGGGTGATTCATAGGACACCGTTATTGCTGAATCAGGGTGATTAGTTTGGGGTCGTTGAACAAACGGGTCAGGGTTTCGGAGACGATCTCGTTGATGATCTGTTCGTTCTTTTCGGTGCTGGGAGCGGTGAAGAATTTATGCACCTTGCTCGATTCGTAACGGGCTACTTGCTGACGGCTGTCTTTGTTGGCAACCGCTGCGATCTGAGCTTGTACTTTTACCTCAATAGGCAGTGTCTGGGTGTCGTTGACATCGTATTGCAGCTTCTCAACCCATAACTGGATATCGATTGGCATCGGGCTGGGTTTATCGACGACCACTCCCATCTCGTTCAAGGCTGCGGTGGCTGCTGGCTTAAGCATGGTTTGGAGGTCTTTTGCCAAGGTGATGTGGTTGCTGTTGCGGTAGGTGCCACCGCGGGTGCCAAGGCTCTTGCTTGGGCGCTTATCGATAACACTTAAATAGACTGTTGGCTGGTTTTGAACATAGCTGTTGACGTTGATGTGAGGGTTGAGTTTGATCTGTTGTGGGCTTTGAGCGCAGCCCACCAGGGTCAGTAATAGGGTGGCCAATACGAGGGTGGTTTTATACATATAAGTCTCTCCTTGAATTGCAGCCAATTGTAGAATCAAGCGGCCTTGGGTGCCAGTGTAAATCAGCTTTTGGTTGCAGTGGGCTGTAATTGATCGAGAAATTCGGCTAACGATTGGGCGATGCAGTCGCTGGCTTTTTTTCCTGGTTGCTCCAGCATCACTCGCCCACTGCTGTTGTCGATACTCAGCACATACTCTTCGGGGTGGGTGCAACCGAAGAACAGGCTCAGCGGTTGCTTGAGCTTGATCCGGCCGAGGGCGTGTCCGATTAAGTTTGCTCGCAGGCGTTCGTAATCCTCGGTGTTCCAGACAAACAGTAAGTTGAGTTGCCCTTGCGGCGATTGTGCCAGTAATGGGTCGGACCAGTAGCGCAGATAATACTGTTTGATATCGGGGTGGATCGGGACTTCGAGGGCTGCCTCCAATCGCTCAAACAGATCGTTGGGTTGCTGTTGTCGCGTCGGCAACCAGCCTATCAGGCCCTCATCATCGGGGGCGCCCTGGTAACAGTTCGACGGCCAGTCGGGGTCGTGTTCGATACGAGGGAGGGGATTTGGCGGTTGCTTCAATGTGAGACTGGCCTCAATAAACCGGTCTAACGCCTGTTCGACAGCAGTGGGCATAAGGGCTCCTTGGTAAAGAAACCATCATAACGCAGTTGGTCGCACAAGCGGTTGGTTTCTTAATCAGATCAACGGATAGGGAGCCTCTGATCAAGTCCCCTGGTATTTCTGCCTGCCCCTTAGGGTAAAACCGGAAGTGCACAGACTCGTCGTTGCAGTCTTTGCTAAGGACTACGGCCATTAGCTACAGCCTGCGCCTAGATTCCGTACACTTCAGCTCTTGCAGAAACGCTATTGGACTTAATCAAAGGCTCCTTCGGCTAATCTTTGAGGTGTCGTTGTTGCTTTGATGGAGTCACAACCGGGTCTGATAGGGCGAGGGTAATGAAAGGAAAGTTGGTCCGCCGGGTTAAACATGCTGCGTTCGGTCGCCAGCAGCAAGGCGCGTGGCACCCGGGTAATCGGGTGCAGTTATTAGTCGATGGAGATTGCTACTTTGAGGCGATGTTTGGCGCGATTGCCTGCGCCCAGCAGCGGGTGCTGCTGGAGTTCTATCAGGTTAGCTCAGGGGGCGTCGTAGACCGGCTGATTGAGGTGTTGCTGGGCGCCCGGCAGCGGCAGGTAGAGGTTTATTTTGTGTTGGATGGTTTCGGTAGTCGTCTGTTTAGCCAAACCGACCGGCAGCGGTTAGAGCTAGCAGGGGTTCGTTTCGCTGTCTACAACCCTATACGGGTGAGTAAGTTGAATCGCAACTTTGCCCGAGACCATCGTAAGTTACTGGCTGTAGACGGGACTACAGCTTTTGTCGGCGGTAGCGGCTTGGCGGATGAGTTTATCGATAGCGATGACGGCCAACCCGCTTGGCACGAATTGATGCTGCAGGTTGGTGGGCCGGTGGTTGCAGAGTGGGAGCGATTGTTTGCCCGGGTCTGGCGCTGGTGTACGGCGGAGTCTTTGGTTTTCCCCAAGGCCAAATGGGCTGCACCTCCGGCTCAGGCATTGATGAAAATAGCGACCAGCGAGGGACCACAGCAGCAAGAGATAAAAATTAATTTTCGACGACGAATCGAGGCGTCCGAGCAGCGGGTGTGGTTGGTGACGGCATATTTTCTGCCTAGCTGGTCGATCCGACGTGCACTGCGTAAGGCTGCTAGGCGAGGGGTTGATGTGCGGTTGCTGCTACCTGGGCCGCAGACAGATCACCCGGCCATTTTTTATGCCTCTCAACGTTATTACTATCGGTTGCTGAAAGCCGGGGTGCGAATCTTTGAATACAGTCCCCGTTTTAATCACGCCAAAGTGTGCCTGAGTGACCACTGGGCATCGTTAGGGTCATGCAATCTCGATCACTGGAATCTGCGTTGGAATCTAGAGGCGAATCAAGAGGTGATCGACGCGGGCTTTATCGACCATCTACTGCGGCAGTTGGAGCACGATTTTAACCAGTCAAAAGCGATCAGCTTGAACGATTGGCAGGCGCGTCCGTTACTGCAGCGGGCGTATCAATTTAGCATCGGTTATATCTGCGCGATCTTGTTAAGGGTCTTATGATCGTTAAGCAATTGTGAACTTACTATCAATTAATGCTTATGGATTGATCCGCGTCATCATCGTTATGTTATTTGCGGCGTATCATCGCAATCAATCCCGTCATATGGATGAAATTTATTTTTTATGTTGATAGTTATTAGAATAAATATCTAACTAATGGCGCAGTCCCATTCTGAAATAGAGCAATCATACCGATGATTCGAAGTCCTCTTTCTCGTTGGTGGCCCAAGCAAACCCACACAAAAACCTACGCAGCGTCTTATTTGGTTTGGGCGATGATCGGCGTTATTTTGCTGATGTGGGGGTTCAATCTTCGCGAGTTGATCGTTGATCATAGCGCTCGGATGGAGCAGCGAGTCGGCGATTTTCAGCAGCGTATGCTCAGTGATAAAGTTGACGCTCTCGATGAGGTGTTTCAGGCTGTTTATGAGCACGCCCGGACCATCTCGTTGTTGCCTAGTGTCAGGTCTGTCGAAGGAGGTAATCGTAAGGATGAAACGATTGATCCTGTAGCCCAAGGGCGGTTATCGCTAGAGACCCATCAAACGATCGAACAGATCTATAAGAACCTTGCTAATACCATCAGTTTGTCCGAAATCTATTATGTGCTGGACGGTTTCGATCCCGATAACGGCGAAGTGCCGTTCTTTATGTACGACGATGAAATTGTTGGGGTAAACGATCACCTGACATCGGGCGATGAGTTGGATCTGATCAATGAGGATGTTCCTGAGGAGTACGAGCTGGCCGAGTACGCCTATTATCAGACGCAGCTGCAGCGCTATCGAGAACGTTTTGCCAGACGTACTTTTAGCGGCGATATCACCGCTATCCCCGCGCTTATTTCGCCATTGATGCGGACCTGCGACAACACCCAGTACAATTCAGTTATCGGGGGTAATGAGGAGGATAGTCATGGACTGCTTTATTCGCTGCCGGTATTTGATCTCGATAACCGGCGCTATAAAGGCATCATCTCGACGGTAGTGCGCGCCAACGTGCTCGAAGCGGTCTTGGTGGGGGTACCCTTTATCCCGGTAACGGTGGCCGATAGTACCCTGGCGAGTTCGCAAGGGTGGGCGTTACCCGAGAAACCGGCCGACTTACTGTTGACCAATAGCGCCCATGATATTGCGATTTTTGATCGCCGTGACCCGCACTTTTCTCAGTCTAGCCTGGCTCAGCTGGGTCAGAGTGACGGCCGGATAGCGAGTCTGCCATTAAACGTTGTCAGCGACGGCCAGTGGCGCTTATACCATTACTTATCACCGGGTCAGGTTGACCAGATGACCGCAGACCTGCAGCGGCAGATGTGGCTCGGCGTCATCGCCAGAATCAGTGTGCTGTTGGTGCTGCTAGCGATCTTTTGGCGCGCCAACAGCGATCAGTTGCGCCATCACCGGGAGCTGATTCAGCTCGCACATTACGACAGCCTGACCCTGTTGCCCAACCGTAGTCTGCTTTACAAGCATCTGGGTCAGTCGATTGCCCGGGCCAAGCGACATAATCGACGGCTGGGGTTGATGTTTGTCGATATTGACGAGTTTGGTTCGATCAACGACACCTTGGGGCATAAGGCCGGTGATGCGGTGTTGATGGCGATTGCCGAACGATTACGTCAAACGGTTCGGTTGTCCGATGAAGTGGCGTTGCGGGATGCGGCTGAATCGTTGCAAGTGGCGCGGCTAGGTGGCGATGATTTTGCCATCATTTACGAAGACCTGGCCCAAGCGGAAGACGGTGTGATGCTTGGTGAGAGACTGTTGCAGCGGTTCCGAGAACCGGTCCATCTGGAAAATCAAGAAACCGAAATCTCGTTGAGCGGTGGCATGTCGGTCTACCCCGACGATGCTAAGGATATCGATGAGCTGATGGCGTGCGCTGATTATGCGTTACGCCATGCCGCCGAGCGAGGTGCTGCACAGTTTCAGATGTATAACGACGAGATGCGGCAGAAAGCGGCGCGTCAGACCCGGTTGATGCAGGATCTACCCAATGCGATCCGTTTAAACCTGTTTACCCTCAATTATCAACCTAAGCAGTCGCTGGTCGATGACCGGATCGTATCTTTTGAAGCGCTGTTGCGCTGGCATCATGATGAGCTGGGTTTTGTCTCCCCGGTGGAGTTCATTCCGCTGCTTGAGCAGAGTGGCTATATCGTTGAAGTCGGCCGTTGGGTGCTGCTGACCGCTTGCCAGCAGTTAAAGCGGTGGCAGCGAGACGGAAATCCGGAACTCTGTATGAGCGTCAATGTCTCGCCGCGACAGCTGATGCTGTCCGATATTGTGGCGACTGTGGATGAGGTGTTAGCGGAGACAGGCGTTGTCCCGCATACACTGATTCTGGAGATTACCGAATCGATGATGATCGACAATCTCGACGAGGGCAATCAGGTGTTGCACGAGCTCAAGACGCGTGGCGTCAAGTTGGCCATCGATGATTTTGGTACCGGCTACAGTTCACTGACCTATCTGCAGGAGTTGCCGGTCGATTATCTGAAACTGGATAAGTCGATGATCGACGTGATCGGTGAGGAGCGTGGCGCGCATGTTATTCGCACCACCATCGTGCTGGCCCAAGGGTTGGGGTTGGTGTCGATTGCCGAGGGGGTGGAGGAGCTGTCGCAACGAGAATTGTTAAAACAGATGGGCTGCGATCTGATTCAGGGTTATTGGTTATCCCGACCGCAACCAGCCGAGTTGCTGGGTAAGTTTCTTAATAGTGAGGCCCGTGGTCGCTCGATATAGGCCCAGTCAATAGTTAGGGGGGACGCGCGCGCATTCTTGCTAGGAATGTTGATTGCTGGCAGGGTAAAATTGGCCCATCGAGCGATAGCGGGCTGTTACAACTGCCGTTATTTGAGTGTGCTGAACCGGACAAGGGTAGCCTGTGGCATCACAACCGAGGATGATTTTTGTGACCGGCAAAGGTGGGACCGGTAAATCCACCGTTGCGGCGGCGTTGGCACTCAAGCATGCCCGTGAAGGCAAACGGGTATTGCTGATCGAACTGGGTAATCGCAGTTTCTTTTCCACCTCAAACGGATCGTCGTTGGCGAATGCAGCATCCCCTTCTGAGCAGGTCAGGCTGCCTGACGCGCTAGCAGGGATCGACCTGCTGCAGCTAGCCCCGTTAGCCAGCCTCAAACAATTCGTCAAACGCTTCGCCCTATTCGAAACCGCTGCCAATATGTTGCTCGATAGCAAACCGGCGCGCGGGGTCTTGAATACCCTTCCGGGGTTAAAAGAGTTGGCGATTATCGGCAAGCTGACCCATTACCTCGAACCGAGTGACGAGCAGGGGGGCTACGATCTGGTTGTGGTCGATAGCTTTTCCACCGGCCATTTCTTGGCGCTGTTGCGCGCGCCGTTAGCGCTGGCCGAATCGATCCGTAGTGGTCCGATGGGGCGGCAATGTCGCAAGATGATAAAGCAGTTGCAGGATCCAACCCTGTGCCGCTTTGTAATTGTGACCCTTCCCGAAGAGCTACCGCTAGCCGAGTCGCTGGAATTATCGGCAACCCTGGCCGACGAGTTTGCTATAGAGGTCGATTACCTCTGCAACAAGACGCTGCTCGAGCAGGATCTGATCGCCGTGGATGCGGAGGCAGCCGACCAGGGTTTTGTCGCCTATCTGGAGGATTGGCGGCAACGGCAGACTAAGGTGCTGGCAGTATTGACCCAGCAGCAGCGTTCGGTTCAGGCGTTACCGTACTGTTTTGAGGTCGACCTGAATCAACAGATCGAGACATTGGCGGATGCGCTCACATGACAACCGCTCGCCAACTGCCGTCATCGGCGATCGAGCCGAATATGATTGACCGAATTCTCGATGATTACCGCGTCGTCGTTTGCGGCGGCACGGGCGGCGTCGGCAAGACCACTGTGTCGGCGGCACTCGGTATTGCCGCTGCTCAGCGTGGTAAACGGGTGCTGGTGCTGACGGTTGATCCAGCACGAAGGCTGGCGAATGCGCTGGGGCTGGATCAGATCGAACACCAGTTGGTGGAAATACCGACCGGCCATAGTGGCCAGCTCTGGATCTCAATGCTGCAACCCGATCGAATTTTTGAACATTTTATCGACCAGGTCGATGTTGCCGCTGTAGATAAACAGCGTTTGAAGCAAAACCGTCTGTTTCAGCAATTGTCGACCACTCTGAGTGGTTCACAGGAGTTTACCTCGCTGATGTGGCTGCAGCAGTTGGCGGCGAGTGGTGACTACGACCTGATTATTCTTGATACGCCACCGTCGGATCATGCGATCGATTTTATTCACGCTCCCGAGCGTATCGCGGCTCTGTTTGAGGGTACTGTTGCCAAGTTTTTTGCCGGTAAGGTGACGCGGCTGGGGATATTGAATAAGCTGCTGGTAGGCAGTACCCAGCTGTGGCTCAAGGCGCTGTCAAAATTGACCGGCGCTGAGTTTATCGATGCGGTGTCGGATTTTGTCACCAGTATTGACCCGTTCTCGCAGGTGATCTCCGCGCGTTCTCGGGCAGCAGAGCGACTGCTCAAGAGCGATCAGACCGCCTTTTTCCTGGTGGCCTCACCCGACCCTGCCAAGCTGGAGCAAGGCCAAGCATTTCATGATGAGTTGCAGCATTCGGGCTATCGTTTGCAAGCTGTTGTGATCAACCGTGCTTATCCTTGCTGGTTTCAACAGTCGGTGGATAGCGGTATCGGCAGCACTAAGTTGCAGGGCCATATGCAGCGCTATTATCAAAGCCGTATCGACCAGGTCCGCGCTTCGCCGTTGGTGTCGGATAATGCGATACCCGTGATGGAACTGCCCGAGCTGGTCGGGCCCCTGGCCGGACCCGATGAGCTACAGCAGTTGGCAAATTATCTGCTGGCAGAACCAGCGATCAGCGCTGGAACTGATGAATAGAGGGAGAGGGCTATTAAGGTATCGGTCGATTTAGCAGTCCTAGGAAAATTACGAACAAGTCCTGCCACCTGAGACAATCAGCAGCATAACGCTCTGACAGGGTCGCCATGGAACATCAGCTCAGCATTGCCGACAGTGAATACCAGAACAAATGCCGCCAGATTCGCAAAGAGAAGTTTCTCGGTCGCATTGAAAAACTGGTTCCGTGACAACGCTTGCCAGCCGAAATCGAACCATATTACCCCAAGGCGGGAAACGGCCACCGTCCCTATCCATTGGCGACGATGCTGCGTATCCACTGCGTGCAGCAATGGTACAGCCTGAGCGATCCAGCCATGGCAGCTGCACTCTACGAAATCGCGTTCATGCGATTGTTTACCGGCCTGTCATTGGATGGCCCGATCCCTGATCCCAGGTCAGGCCGCATAATCACAACGATACATTGCCCCGAATGTTGCTGAAAAGCAGTACCAGGATGCGTATACAACCGTGGCCAGTTTTACTTGACCACTACACCTTACCGTCAACTTTTCTGGCGACCCCAAAAGCGTGAACTATCTTCATATCACTAACGGATGGAGTTATACCGTTCGGTTGTACCTGCCTCGTAAGGAAATAATCGAAGGGGAATAGGTCTACCCTGATGTGAAGCCGGTACAGTACAAAATTTAAATTGATAAAAACCAAAAAGAGAAATCGCATGAATGTCGCTAAACGGATTTACCTCATTGTTTTTGCATTGTCGATTTGTACTGGGTCTTCTTGACGATGCATTTTTCCGTTTCGTCAGTGACGTTGGTGTTGTCGGCCCCGATCAGGGCAAGGGTGGTAAATATCTGTTTATAGGGCCGGACTACAAAGGGGATATCCCCGAAGGCTACTTTGTCGCAAAATCCACGACCTACCGTCACTGGTTACTCATGCGCGTTTTTGTGCAAGACGGTGACCTGAAGGCGCCAGTAAAAGCGCTGAAAGAAGGTTTTCGTGCCTATCCTCTTGCGCAGGCAGACAATCCACCGAAGCAAAAATTTTACGACCTTTCCGGCGTAAAGTTCAATACGATTCATGCTAACGACGAACACTTCTATGAAGAGCTTAACGCGGTGGTTCAATATGAGCCTGCGGATGCATTTGATCCCGAACTTGTTGGGCTCTTCGCCTCTATCGGCATCAAGAAAGGAGAACCATTTGCACCGGATGCACGTATGCAGAAAATTTTGAAAGATGCGGCTGCGATTGGTAACGCCACGGCACGATCCATAACATTTGATTCGCGTAATAAGGCGGCCTTTTTCTACCCGGATCGTCAGTGGTATACATCCCTGGCCGGCGGCCATGACTTCATGAACAACGGTGAGTTGGTTCTCGATGACCGCATTATGTTTCACTATGGGGCTACCGGCATTACACCTGCCATGGCCATACCGAAAGTAGGAACAGGATCGGCCTATGCGGCTGCTGCCAAGGGCGCTAAAGGTGAGTACCTCGATGGTGGAAAAACATATAAAGTGACTCTACCCGCACCTATACCGGCCAATAATTTTTGGTCATTCATGGTGTATTCGGGTCAACATCGCTCAATGCTGGAGACCGATCAGAAATCAGCCGGCCTCGACAGCAACAGTCCGTCCGTTAAGCCAAACAATGATGAGTCTTATACGGTCTGGTTCGGACCAAAGGCGCCAGCAGGGCACGAGGGCAACTGGATTCAAACTATCCCCGGAAAAAGCTACTTTTCTATACTGCGGCTCTATGGCCCACTCGAGCCGTGGTTCGACAAAACCTGGAAGCCGGGTGATTTTGAGCTCGTTGAGTAGCCATCTTCCATTACGACGGGCTTATCGCTGGATTGCAAAATGATTATTGGACTAATCGTTTTGTGTATAAAAAATCTAATTTGGATGGATCAATATGAAAAAAGCACTTTCAGTGAAACTGGCTATTTCAGGAATACTGTTATCGGGTCTAATTACTACAGTGCTGGCTGAAACCACGCAGGACACCTATTTGGGAGAAATTGAATATCAAGGCCAGACTTTAACCAAAGCTTCGGCTGCAAAATTGAACCGAGACATTGATTTACAGCGTGCATCTCAACTTACGCTTTGGGCTATGCCAATAAGCAGTTCTTATCAGTCGTACAAGGCTTTAAAAGCGAACCTAGGGTTTAATGATGGCGACACTACGATCAGTATATACGAAGGGTATGATGGGGTTTACCCTTTCATTACAGCCAATGTGACCACGCCCTATATTATATCGCAGGTAGATTTATCTATTACAGGGCCTTTAATTGTTAATATTCCAGAAGGGGGCGTTTTTGGTGTAGCCAATAATGCGTGGCAAGAACCTATTAAAGAAATTGATTCAGGAAAAAAAGAGAGCCTACTTTTTGTGGGGCCGGGTCAGGAGTATCCGAAAGATTTTGAAGGTGAAATAATACGGAGTGATACGTTTTTGATCGTATACTTTTACCGAGTATTGAGTACAGGAGCAGAGGCTGAAAAACTAAAAACGGCCGTAACAGCCTACAAATTATCTGAGGCAGCCAATCCTCCGAAAACACAGTTTCTTACGTACAACCCAAAACCGGGAGATAATGTTGTCCTAGGTACCCAGCCTACAGGAATGGAATATTGGGAGTTGGTAAATCAGTATGTGCAAAAAGAACCTATGGCAGATCGCGATCGCTTTTTCTACGCTTGGCTAAAAGACTTGGGTATCGAGAAAGGAAAACAATTTAATCCAACGACTTATCAAAAAGAAATCTTGCTCGAAGGTGTAAAAACTGGAATGGCTATGGCACAAGCTACCGCATTTAATAAAACCAAAGAGAAATTTTCTTCATCGCTTTATGGAAATGACTCGGGATGGGAAGATGCTATGGCAGGTATGGATCCCAAGATAGATTTGGAAACCTATTCAATGTTTAACGAACGTACTTCTTATACATTTGAAGCAGTGACTACCTCAAAAGGAATGGTATCCAAAATTGCAGGGAAAGGTTCTGCATATCTAGGGTCTTATTACGATGCTGATGGCAATGCACTTATGGGAGGCAATAACTACAGCCTCCACATCGAACCCAATCCCCCAGCAGCACTCTTCTGGTCCATTACGGTCTACGACATAGCGAATCGTTTAATCATTCAAAATGATACCAGACGTTCAGATCTCTCTTCACGCTCAGAGGAGTTAGTGACGAATACTGATGGCTCAGTCGAGCTATTTTTTGGACCGGAAGCACTAAAAGGGAAAGAAAATAACTGGATTCAGACTAATCAAGGTCAATCTTTCTTTGTCTATCTAAGATTGTATGGCCCTGAGCAGGCTTATTTTGACCAAACTTTTCCAATGAATAAAATCGAGAAAACAAAGTAGAGGAGAATGATGAAAAAATCTTTTCCAAATTACAGTTATTTACTGTAGTGGTGCTGTCAGTTTTAATGTTGAGTTGTGCACAGCAAACAAAAGCCCACCATTTATGGGCACCTAACAAAGCTAGTAAGGTTGCTTGACGAGGTTAACCTTGGGATCCAAGGCCAACCTCGTCAAGAGCGCGATAGTGCCCCCCCGTTTATTCATGCTCAGCATGTTATGCAGCTGAACCATTAATCGGAGTACCGATGGCGATTCAGAACAAGGTGCTTCGGGAGTAGTGACACCCATCAGTGCCCCTTCCTTAACCAACATGCTTCACTCAGCCAGTCGTTCACCTCTTTGAAAATATTAAGCGCTAAACCATAACGTTCCAGCAAGGGACGGAAGTTCATGATCATGGTGTGATCAGGGGGCGCATGAAAGCTCGATTGTGGTGACTCTTACGCGGTAACATTCAGGCACAAAAAAAGCCCCCGTCATTTCTGATGGGGGCTTTTTTGAAAGAAGCTAAATTATGCAGCTTTTTTTGCAGGTGTTTTAGTTACTGCTGCTTTAGATACCGCGGCAGTTTTCACTAGAACATCTTTGCTTTCAGTCAGGATAGCCTGAACTTCAGCAAAGTATGCTTTGGCGCTTTCAGCAGCAACTTCAGCTTCAGTCTTCAAAGTTGCAAGGCTGGCCTTAGCTTCTTCGGATTTCACGGTAACAAAAGAAGTTAGAGCGTTAACGTCTTTGATTTCAGAAAAAGCTTTGAAATCAGCTTGAGACTGAGCAATTTGCTTTTCAAAAGCAGCTTTTTGAAGTTCAAACGCCTTTGTCATTGTAGCGGTGTTCAGTTCGATCAGCTTCTGAACAGGAGCGCCAAAAGCAGAGAAGTCAGCAGTAGGAAAATTATTGAACATGTTTGTGTACCTAATAGTTAAAAGTAGTTGATAGGGGGATTGTATACCTCGGTTTTGTGCGCTGCAACATGAGTTTTTTGTAGAAGTATAGGTGTGTTGTTAACTGGCTGAATATTAACCGCAATGTTTGCGAGAATATTTTTGTTCGAGTGCTGCTGTACCAATAGTTGCGGGCTTACGTTTAATGCAACGTTGATGCTCACAATGGCTCAGCATTGATACCGGCAGGGCAGCTACAAATATGCCGCAAAGCATCTATACTCAGTTCGTAGCTCAGATTACGCATTGACTACAAATCGCCCCATAGGCGTTACCCAAACCCGACTATGGGGCTTTTCTTTGGCTATGTCCCAATTAGTTGTTGCGGCACTCGACCGGTTGCCTCTAACAAACAA
>JBALWS010000076.1:0-21694 GCA_036960405.1 Halopseudomonas sp.
TCCATTTCAGCCAATCCCGCGGCCCACCTACGCATACCAACAACTACGCATAATCTATATTATGTTAAATTGATAAGTATAAGGGATTTGTATTGTACGAGTGGCTGGGTGGGCAACCATGCAAAGAACTTAACTTCTCCATACAAAAAACTTAATTTCCACACAAAGGCCTTAAGATGGCATCCGTCAAATCAGACTGAGACACATATGAATGATTTTCTAGTTGGCATTGTTCTCTTCTAGCCGAGAGCCACGAGCCATTGAGCTGCGCTTTTGGCCAAGTGTTGTATGAGTTGGATGTCCCTTGAGTGGGATTTAAAGGGATGCCCTACGTGAGATCTGAGAGTTTTTACGCCTATAGCATCACAAATATTTATGTAGTGATCAGTGCGGGGGTATTTAGCTTCGCTTCGTATCGCAGTGCACGTTGAGTAGCGTAAACCTCTGATGTGCCCATGTTACTGAAATTCCGTTACTGCAATTGAAGATGTTGTCGTTGGTTTAGAATGCGGCCGGTGTCAGCTTGTGGCTGTGTGAAATACTGCAGAGTTCTCATCCTTTATAAGAATTCGTCATCAATATGGGTTTGCTAGCGCATGGGGTGACGGCGCTGTGGTTTAGGCTGATCTGTGTGAAAGGTGTCTTAAGGAAGCTCTTGGAGAAACTTGCTGAATAACTCACCCATAATAAGTAGCGCTCGGTAGGTGCTTCATAAGGACCAGGTCGTTATTTCTCTATGGCATTCATACCCATATATAAACATATAGTTGGAGTATCATTTTGAGGTTATATCTAGAATATACAATTACCAGTAGTAGACACTACTGGTAATATAGAGGCCGTATCTATATCTTATGTTTTAACCCTTTCACCTAACGCTGACGTTTCTGTCATAACCCAAGGTACCAACCACCGTGTCGATAAAAGATTTTCCTGGATCTCCTCTGTTTGACTCGGCTAAGCACTTCAATCATATGTCCAGGAACGATTGCTTCCCGCCTCAATCACCGTCAATTGAAGCATTTGTTTGTGGTATTGATGTCGACGGTGCCTTGGACGACTATCGCTACACTAAAGAATTTCTCTCTAGTTACAGCAAGAAAAGCCAGGATACCTACGACAAGTTTCGAGGTGATGCCGAGCGGCTTTTGCTTTGGGCGTGGCTTATCCAGAAAAAATCGATCGTTGCCTTGAGACGGCGTGATCTAGAGGAATACACAGATTTCGTGGCTAAGCCTGATACCAGCTGGCAGGCTGACGTCACAGCAAGAAGGTTTCTGAGCGTAAACGGCATTCGTGTACCCAATGATCGCTGGCGCCCTTTTAGGTCTACCGGGTCTGGCAAGGGCCGACTAAACACCAAGTCATGGCAAGGGCTATTCTCCAACCTTAGCGTCCTTTACAACTATTTGATGGCCGAAGATTATGCTTTGGGGAATCAGATCCCTATTGTAAAGAAGAACTGTCCATACCTGAGGCAAGAGACAGGCATTAACAAGGTTCGACGCCTGTCTGCATTGCAGTGGGAATATCTACTCAATTCTGCGATTAAACTGGCAGATAACGACCCCGTTCACGAAAGAACCCTTTTCGTTATTGCGTCACTTAAGTCGCTTAAACTCAGAGTATCTGAGCTATCCGAACGTCCTGACTGGTCGCCAGTTATGTCTCACTTTCATCGCGACCACGAGTCAAATTGGTGGTTTCGAGCCTATGGTAAAGGTGCTAAAGAAAGGGATATCTCAATTTCTAATGAATATTTAGAGTTCCTCAAGCGCTACCGTCAGCATCGGTGCCTGACTCCCCTTCCCTCCAAAAATTCTCGCGAACCAGTTGTTGAATCTAGAATACAAAATCGCGGTATTGGTAGTCGCCAGCTACGCAATATAGTAGAGGTTGCGTTGGAAGAAGGTTGCCACTCTCTGGTAGTAGATGGCTTTGATGTTGAAGCTGCCGAACTTCGAGCTGCCACCACGCACTGGTTAAGACATACCGGTGCCTCAATGGAGGTAGCGACTGGTCGTAATCTTGCCCATGTGCAGGCAGACTTGGGCCACGGTAGCATCAGAACCACTGATGAGCTCTATGTCGACTCGGATAATATGGAACGGGCGTCTAGTGCTAAGAAGCAGGAAGTGTAATTAATTTTTTAGGCAGGCGGGAATTCAGATAATAAGTGCGACACTTTGTGTTGAGAGGAGGCCAACTACTGATAGTGGTACGCTTTTTCTCACCAAAGACAAAGTGTATCACTATGAAATATCAGCAGTTGACCGAAGGAAAACGATACCAGATATCGGTTCTCCTTGGGCAGGGTTATCGGCCTGCCGCCATTGCTAAAAGCATTGATGTCCATCGCTCCACAATTTACCGAGAGCTGGAGCGAAACGGGTCTTGTGATGGTTACGAAGAGTGACGGCGACCAAGTACAAAGTACCGTCGCTAACCATTGAGTATGTTGAGTTAGGGCTGTCACTTCATTGGAGTCCTGAGCAGATCAGTGGCGTTGGCCGCTTGATGGACATGCAGGTCAGCCACGAGTGGATCTATCGCCATATTGCAGCTGATAAAGCCGCTGGCGGTAAACTCTACAAAGCCTTGCGACAGGGGCATAAGCGCTATCGGCGAGGTGTAAATACCAAGCGCTGCGTGATACCGAATCCTCGTTCGATAGATGAACGACCAGAGATCGTTGATAACCGAGAGCGCTTTGGTGATTGGGAGGTTGATACCGTGCTGGGTAAGCAAGGAACGGGCGCTCTAGTGACGCTGGCTGAACGCCAGAGTCGTATGTATCTGGTTAGAAAAGTAGACGCCAAGCGAGCCGTTGATGTCAGGGATGCTGTGATCGATATGCTCAAGCCCTTTGCGGCAACCGTTCGTTCGATCACTGCGGATAATGGCTCAGAGTTCGTCGAACACGAAGCGATAGCAAAGGCATTAGATATCGATTTTTACTTCGCCCATCCCTATTCATCTTGGGAGAGGGGATTGAATGAGAATTTTAACGGGTTGCTACGACAGTACATTCCAAAGGGCATCGATCTACGCCTGATCACAGATGAAGATGTACGGCGAGCAGAACAGCGATTGAATCTAAGGCCAAGAAAATGTCTTGGTTTTAGGCAGCCAGAAGTGGTCTTTCGAGAATTACTTCAGGCTGCATAGGGAAGTGTCGCACTTCGGAGTTGAATTCGCGGGTTTATGATCTATGGGTTGGAGCTCTTTCTGCCTAAAATGGTTTTGAATTCGAGATGAAGATTTTTCATAAAAAAAAGAACAGTTTAATTCAATTAGAAATAACCACTAATAACACTCATCACCCGACACACTATCCGCACGGGATAGTGGCAGGTGTTTTCCTGAATGAAGCGGTATTTTACTTCATTTCTTTGGCAAAGAAGGCACCCTGGCCTTTTTTAAATTTTCTTTCTCCATGCGCAGCTCTATATTTTCTTTGCGTAGTCGCTGCAGCTCAGATCGTTCATCCTCAGCCAGGGCTTGCCTCTCATTAAAGTGTCCGGTGTATTCAACCAGAACAGCCATAGGCTAGCGCACCGCTGCATAGATCACCTGGATCCACTTATCACCGCTGAATATTCCCTGCCCCCACTTTTCCTCCAGGTCCGACAATGGTTTGGCAGCTACCGCCTCTTCGGTACTTTTTCCATCGTCCTTCAGGGCCCGTAAACGATCATACGCGGTCTGCAGCATGGCACGGTAGCTGGCCAGTGCTGCCTGGTCACCAATAGGACCATGTCCAGGAATAATCCGAGTACTGTCATCAGCGAGGTCCAGAATCTGATCTATTGCGCTAATCACTCCTTTCAACGTGCCTCCGTGGTCAGCGTCGATAAAGGGATAGAAACCGTTAAAAAATATATCGCCGGCATGGATAACGTTGGCCTTTTCAAAATGAATGAAACTGTCACCGTCGGTATGGGCATCGGCTACATGAATCGCCCGTACCGTTTCGCCATTGATATGTAGTGTCAGATTATCGGAGAAGGTCACCACCGGTAACGCCGCCTTGGGCTTAGCCGGGCTACGCATGTTGAAGGCGGCTATCACGGATGGTCTTGCCAAGCGTTCTCGGACATTATCGTGGGAGAAAATTAGCGTCCCTCCGTTGCCCAAGTTTTCATTTCCTCCGGTATGGTCACCATGAAAATGGGTATTGAGAAGATACTTCGGCGTAGCACCACCGGCTTCTTTGATCGTCTGAAGGATCTTTTCTGTCAGCGGTGCGAACTGATCATCAATCAGAAACGTACCATCCTCTCCGGTGAATAGCCCTATGTTGCCGCCCTTTCCCATGATCATGGAGATACCTTCGCCTACAGGCTGAACGGTGATTTTTACATCGTCGGCCGCGAGTAGTGGTGAACCAGCTAAGGAGAGAGACAACATACTTGCAGTAATAAGAGGGAATTTGATCTTCATAATACGTCCTTTCACTGAATTCGTTGGCTGTTGCCGATAAACCCATCAAATATAGTTCATGAACCTTATCGCTACTGTTTTGCCAGATTTTATAATCCGTACAGAGGCCTTATGGTGAAAAAAACGTTGGACCAACGTCTCAACTACCTGATCAATATTGACGTCTTCAAACACCTGCATGCGACTTGAGCGGGACTGGCTTGACGCTTCAGCAGAGTGCGGCTGAAACACATCGTCATGAGTATATAAAAAGGCTTCTAGATCAGGGTTTCCCGACAGCAGACTGATCGCATCCTTGGGAATACCTGCCCTGACCAATAGATCTCACCGCGGTTGACGGCTCGGTTGCTGCTGACGATCGATCCCCCAGTCTAAGTGTCAAGTCAGGGGGCAGTCGCGGAAACTGGTTGTCGCGACATTAGTCAGGTACCAGCACACGCATTAGTCTATGAGAACGATTAGGTCAAAACGTAAAATCGATATTTATTGTCTTGAGGGTTTGGGTTAACTGCTCAAATACCAGCTGGCGTAACCAAATATGTCCGGGGTCTTTCATATGCCGTTCATGCCAAATGATGGAATAGGTAAAGTCATCCTGTTCCATAGGGAAGGCTAGAATTTTGAGCTGATACTGCGCTGCACAGCTTTTTGCTAATCCATAAGGCACCGTCAATATGAGGTCACTTTGGGCCACCAGTGCCAGTGCGGCTACGAAATGGGGCACTCTTAATGCGATACGGCGTTTTAGTCCTTGTTGTTCGAGTAGATGGTCAATCGCGCCTTTACGCGAGCCACCCATCGTAATCAATGCATGCGGGTGGCTGGCATAACTGTCAAGATCCAGCCCTTGTGCGATGAGAGGGTGTCCTTCACGCACGACACAGACAAAGCGATCACTGCCGACCCCTCGACCGTGAATCGCGGCAGGAACATCGGCGACAGTGCAGGTGGCCAGGTCGATGTCCTGTTGATCGAGCTGCTGCAACAAACTCTCATGCCACGGAATGATCTCCAAATTTACCTGCGACGCTTCGACTCTCAAACGTTTTATCACCGACGGCAATAATACTTGGGCGCCGTAGTCTGTCGTCGCTAACCTGAAGTTATTCGTTGCCTGTGCGGGAATAAAGGTCGCCGGCTCAATCAACTGACTGATATCTTGCAATGTCTGCTGCAAGTGAAGCGCCAAAGCTTGCGCCCGAGGGGTCGGGGCCAAGCCCTTAGGCGTGCGTGTAAACAGGGGGTCGTTAAACAGCTGGCGCAACCGAGCCAAGTTACGGCTAATGGCAGGTTGCGTTAAATTCAAACGCCCTGCAGCACGGGTGACATTTCGCTCTTCCAACAGTACCTGAAAAACCGGTAGTAAATTCAGATCAGCAGAAGACAGACTGGTGAGATTCAACGTGGTCGCACTCTTATCATATAATTTAAAATCATGACAACTATACTCGTAATGCATTGGATGCATCACCCCTTCAAGCATAAACTACCGGCCTGATAACTGATAACTGATAACTGATAACTGATAACTGATAACTGATAACTGATAACGCTTGACCAGAGGCCTCACCATGTACATAGAAAAAAACCAACAGATTCACCTTAAAAGCCGTCCTGTGGGCCTGCCAGTTGCGGAAGATTTCAGTCTCGTTTCGACACCCATTGCGATGTTGAAAGACGGCGAAGTCCTGGTGAAAAACCGCTGGATGTCGGTCGACCCTTATATGCGTGGTCGCATGATTGAGCGCGACAGCTACATCGCACCTTTTGCTCTCAATAAAGTTCTCGATGGTGGCGCCATTGGCGAAGTGGTTGAATCCAACAACCCCGCATTTGTCGTCGGTAGTAAAGTCTCCAGCATGAATGGCTGGCGCCAGTATTTCACCACAGCCGGTGAAGATCTGCAGCTGCTGCCAGAAAGCGGGATTGCTGAACAAGCGTTTTTGGGAGTGCTGGGTATGCCGGGGATGACGGCCTATACCGGGCTGACAAAAATAGCCGAGCTTAAACCCAGCGATAGGGTATTTGTTTCCGCGGCATCGGGCGCAGTAGGGGCAATTGTTTGCCAAATCGCCAAATTGAAAGGCTGCTATGTTGCGGGCAGTGTTGGCTCTGATGCCAAATCCCGCTATCTCATGGAGGAGTTGGGCGTTGATGCCGTGGTTAATTACAAAACCACCAACGACCTGCAACAGGATATTGCTGCCGCGTGCCCCGAAGGCATCGATGTCTATTTTGAAAATGTGGGAGGCGCACACCTGGAAGCGGTCCTCAACCTGATGAACGCCAATGGCCGAATAGCCGTCTGCGGCATGATCGATCAGTACAACGCGACAACACCTCAACCGGGGCCTGCAAACCTGTCACAGATTGTCATTAAAAAACTAAAGATGCAGGGCTTTATTGTGTTTGACCACTGGGATGGCTACCCCGCCTTTGTCGAGCAAATGGTGCAGTGGATAAAGCAAGAAAAGGTCAGCTGGAAAGAGACCGTTTTTAACGGCATAGAGCAGGCTCCAGAAGCGTTTATTGGCCTGTTTGAAGGTAAGAATACCGGCAAGATGCTGGTCAAGTTATAAACGACTCAGTCAATAACAGCTTACGTGCCCGGCTGTTATTGATCCAAACAGTCGACCTAAACCGTGATGAATGGCAGGCAGTATTTTACAAGGAAAAACCCAATGAACATTTTATTTGTTTTAACCTCGCACGATTCGCTCGGTGATACCGGCGAAAAAACCGGCTTCTGGATTGAAGAGTTTGCTGCACCGTATTACACCTTTGCTGATGCCGGGAGCAATATCACCCTGGCGTCGCCTGCGGCTGGACAGCCGCCGATCGATCCCAAAAGCGCCCTTGAGGATTTCCAGACCGATGCCACGCGTCGCTTTGATGCCGATAGCGAGCTTCAGAAAAAACTGGCTAAAACGCTACGGCTAACAGAGGTCTCAGCCGATGATTACGACGCCATCTTCTATCCGGGAGGACATGGTCCCCTATGGGATTTAACCACTGATGCCGATTCGATTCGACTAATCGAAGCTTTTGCCCAGCAGAACAAGCCGATCTCCGCCGTCTGCCACGCCCCCAGCGTGCTGCTGAATGCTAAAGGTGCACAGGGAGAATCGCTGTTTAACGGCAAGCAAGTCACCGGTTTTAGTAATACCGAAGAAGCTGCAGTTGGTCTGACCGAGGTGGTGCCTTTCTTGCTGGAAGATGAACTGAAGAACCGTGGCGGAGTTTACAGCCAAGGTCCTGACTGGACGCCTTACTGTGTCCAGGATGGCGCTCTGATCACCGGCCAAAATCCGGCTTCGTCAACTGCTGTCGCAGAGGCCGTATTGACTCGACTTAAGAGCTGACCCGACTTAAGGGCTGAACGAGGAAGGGGCCGAGTCCCCTTCCTCGCTACCCATGCTGGATCTATTTCCATTCTGCTTAATAACTATCAGAGCGGTAGGGTCCCCTTGTGTCAGGATAGTTGTCTACACGTTAAGACGATAACCCCTAGGTTGAATGCCAGTTTATGACGGATTTTTCCCGCAGCCTGCTCCAGGCGCTTATCGCTTATCTAATCTGGGGCTGTTTCGCCCTGTTTTTTCACCAATTACAGCACATCCCTGCCATCGAGGTGTTGCTGCACCGCCTCGTTTGGGCTTCCGTGTTTGTTGCGGTAGTACTGACCCTCAGCCGTCGATGGAATACTGTTCGCGATGCGCTAGGAAAACCGAAGTTGGTACTCCAGCTGTTTGCATCGTCGCTATTGATCGCCACCAATTGGGTTGTATACATCTGGTCCGTCGGTGTCGGTGATGCGGTGGGCGCTAGCCTAGGATATTTCATCAGCCCCCTGATCGGCATTGCGCTAGGCGTCTGGGTGCTCAAGGAACGTATCCTTCCCTACCAAATGATTGCACTGAGCCTTGCTGTTGTTGGCGTGAGTTACAAGGTGTTTGGCACTCATCAAGTCCCCTGGGCGGCCCTGGTCCTGGCGTTTTCGTTTGGACTGTATGGCCTCATCCGCAAACAAACAGCCGTCGATACGGTAACCGGGCTGATGATAGAGAGCCTATTATTACTTCCCTTTGCATTGGGGTATTGGTTGTGGCTTGTGTGGAACGGAGAACAGCATTTCAGCTTATCCATCGATGGTCTGTTATTGGTCTCGGCGGGGATTTTGACGGCCCTACCGCTGCTGGCCTATGCAGCAGCCGCACGACATCTAAGCCTAGTCATTCTCGGCTTTATGCTCTACTTGGCCCCCTCACTGCAGCTTCTCACGGGTGTTTTCATTCTCGGTGAACCTTTCGATGTCCATCAGCAAGTCACCTTCAGTTTCATCTTTGCGGGGCTGATTGTCTTAACTGGCGGAGCAATATTTCGGCAACATAGGGTCCGCAAGGTAGCCAGGGCCGATTAGGGACTCCCTGATTAAGCTCCCTTTCTGACACAATGCAAAAGCTCGTTTTGCTAATATTTCAGCCTCACTTAAAGTCACTTGTAAGGTCCTGGAGATCTGCATCGAGCGTCGTAAACGTTACCCGATCTCGTTTCCCCAATGACAACAGCATGGCATCGGATGATTATTGTATTTTGTATACGAAATACAAAACCCTGACTAAAGTGATAGGACCTGATAGCAAATAAAAGGTAACGACCACGATGGCTGAGTTGCAGATTGATAAACACGACTGTCTTTATTATCTACATCACCCGCTGACATCACCCGAAGGCGTCACCTGGGTGTTCTTCAACGCACTGACCGGCGATACCGACATGTGGGAAGGACAAATCGCTGAGCAACTGCGCTCGGCCGGTCACGGTACGCTGAGTTTCAACTTCCGGGGTCAGCCCAATAGTCGCTTCGATAAATCCTTGGCGCTGAATTCCGACCTCATCATCCGCGATGCCTTGCGGCTATTGGATAACGTCATTCCGGAGCGGCCCGTCCTGTGCGGGTTATCTATAGGTGGATTGTTCGCCGCCCGTTGCTGGCTGTCCGGTCTTCCCCAGCTGAATACCATGGGCTTGGTCCTGATCAATATGTTGCGCCGTGATGGACCTCGATTGAAATGGATCAATGATGCGCTGGTACGCTGTGTGGAGCTGGGCGGACTGCCGCTGTTTCGCGACCTCTACGCCCCTCTCCTGTTTAACGAAGCCTGGCAGCAGGAGCATCGGCTGCAGTTCCTGCAGCCCGGCCCCTATACCCCATTGGCGCCTGATTCAGGCCATTACAATTTACTGAAAAACGCAGGCAGCACCGACTGGGATATTCCCTACGAGCAGTTGAAACTGCCGGTGCTGGTCGTCACCGGTACACAAGACCGCGTGTTCCTCGACCCCGCTGATCTTGATCACCTTTGCCAGCGCCTGCCCGATGCGAGACATCTCAAGTTCGATAATGCCGGACATATTCTGCCCGCAGAGCGACCTGAAGAACTGACGCGGGCGTTACTGGATTTTGCAGCGGAGCTGCGGCCATGACTCTCTGGCAGCGTCACGCCAATCTCGCCTATGCCGCCGTATTTGTTGGTGTGCTGGGCCACGCCTCTACAGAATTCGTTGCAATTCTTTCGGGCATCGGTGGCCCCGAGCTATCCGTGTGGCGATTTCTGTTCGGTGGCATCGGCTTGGTCGTCATCGCACTGATTCTGCCCGGTAGCCGTGATCTGCTGGCCCCCCTTCGCGCCAGACCCCTGTCGGTGATCGGTCTGTCCCTGCTGGGCGTTACCATCGGGTACCTGCTGTTTCACTGGTCGCTGGATTTTGCATCCGTTCCTCAAGTAGCCACACTGGTCACCACCATTCCGATATTCGTCGGCCTGTCCAACCTGGTCATCAATCATCAGCCCATCAGCGGCGCCAAGATCGCCAGCGGCATCTGCGCTCTGGTAGGAATCAGTCTGCTGATTTCTGACGGCTATATCGCCCGCTTAAGCGGATCGGGGCAAGACCTTATCGGAATATTTCTGGCCCTGAGCTGTGCGGCTGCCGTTGCTGTCTACTCGGTTCTGGTGAAGCCGATGATTGTCGAATTCGGGGCCTTGCGCATGACGGCGCTGACAATGTTTCTCGGCGCCCTGGGCCTCTGGCTGGTGGTGGGGCTTTTCTTTGGTATCTGGGCATCGCCAGCACGTCTGACCAAATTGCCCGAAACCAGCCTGCTGGCTCTGTTGGTCATTGGGTTTTGGAACACCACCATCACCCAGTTCCTCTGGATTGGCGGCTTGGCGGCAGTGCCTGATATCACCCGGGGCAGTTATCTGTTTTTCCTGAAGCCCGTCATTGCAGCCTTTTTGGCTGTGGTTTTTCTGCAACAGGATATAACGACCATACAAATGCTTGCCATTCTGGTGATTACTGCTTCCGTGGCCTTCGAGGTGTTGATTCCGAGATTCAAGGCTGGAGGTTCCTAGTGCTCCGGGATCAACCACAAGAGTGCGATTTAGTTAGCAGTGTTGGCAAACAATTCGCCTCCGCCGGATCTATTCTCGGCCTAAACAACTCCAACCCTGCGATTACGAGAGCTCAACATGCCTGCCCTTAAACCCGTTGCCGTGCAGCCCGACTTAGTCAACCAGGTGTATGCGTCCCTCAGGGACGCCATCTGCGAGGGTCACCTAAAGCCGGGCGAACGCCTTAATCAGGACCAGCTCGCTGGCCGGCTGCACGTCTCAAGACAACCTGTGGTGCAAGCGATTCAACTGCTGAAAAGTCAGGGATTCGTGCGCGACACCGGACGCAGAGGGGTTGAAATAGCGCCTTTGTCAGCCGCAGAGGCACTTCATCTGTACCAGATCCGGGCGACTCTGGATGGCCTGGCCGCCAGAGAAGCCGCGCGTCTCAACCCCGGTTTGGCTCTGAACGAAGGTCAGACGTTGATCGAACACGGTCGCCTGTGTTGCCAGAAAGGCAATGTTTTGGAATTGGCCCGCGCTGACATGGCCTTTCACCAACTGATTTACCGACTGTCCGAGAATCCCTTGATTGACGCCACCATTGCGCCGCACTGGCACCATCTGTTGCGCATCATGGTCGTGGTGTTGAAGAACGTGCCTCCAGTGCTGGCGGTTTGGGATGAACACGCCGCCATTCTTCAGGCGATCTGCCAGGGAGATGACGTTACAGCGGAGCGCCTGGCCCGGAGTCACGGCGAGCAGGCGGCCCAACGCATCGTCCCCCGACTGAGCTGATCACGTGCTGCAATCCATGTACGCTTCAATCAAGCCAATGAAGCCCTGTCGGTCAGGCTGATGCTCGGGCAGAAAAGCGATTGAATATGAGGCCGAGGAAATGTCTTGGTTTTAGGCAGCCAGAAGTGGTCTTTCGAGAACTACTTCAGGCTGCATAGAGAAGTGTCGCACTTGGGAGTTGAATTCGCGGCGCCCTACTCTCCGCTTAGATCTTTTGGGCTAAAGGACAGGGATTCTTTGGGCGTAGCTGCGGCCACCAACTATAGGGCTCCCCTAGATGCCTCTTAGCTCACATAAATTGCTAAACTCACTCACTATATTCGTATTGATCGAAAACTGACTATTGATGTTTGAATTACGTCCTTACCAAAAAGATGCTGTTCGCGCCGTTGTTGAGCACTTCCGTCGCGGTAGCGATCCCGCAGTGGTGGTGTTACCTACAGGTGCCGGTAAAAGCCTGGTCATTGCTCAGCTGGCACAACTGGCCAGAGGGCGGGTTCTGGTGCTTGCTCATGTGAAAGAGCTGGTCAAACAAAATCACGGCAAATACGAAGCCTATGGCAACCCTGCCAGCATTTACTCCGCCGGACTGAAGCGTAAAGAAGCCGAGCAGCAAGTGGTGTTCGGAAGTGTTCAGTCGGTCAGCCGCAACCTGGGTGATTTCGACCATGGCTTTACCTTGCTGGTTGTTGACGAGTGCCATCGAATATCACTGGAACAAAACTCGGAATACCAACGGGTCATTGTCCATCTGAGGCAGAACAACCCCGATCTAAAAATACTGGGTCTGACCGCCACCCCATATCGACTGGGGCTAGGATGGATTTATCGATACCACTATCACGGTATCGTACGGGGTGATGAAACCTGTTTTTTTAATGACTGTATTTTCGAACTGCCCTTACGGTTAATGGTTAAGCAGGGCTATCTGACACCACCCAAACAGGTCGATGGCGCTATTGCTCAGTATGATTTCAGTCGCTGCAGACCCGGTATCGGCGGACGGTATCAGGAGGCCGATCTTAACCGTGTTGTTGGTGGCGCAGGGCGAGCGACGGCTCAGATCATCTCTCAGGTAATAGAGCAGGCAAAAAACCGGCAAGGCGTGATGATTTTTGCTGCCACCGTCGATCATGCCCGCGAGATCTTAGGCTACCTACCCGAGGGTGAAGCCGCGTTGGTTCTGGGGGAGACTGAAAGTGGCAGCAGAGACCGGCTGATACAAGATTTTAAACAACGAAAGTTGAAATACCTGGTTAATGTTGCAGTGCTAACGACCGGCTTTGATGCCCCCCATGTTGACCTGATCGCCATCCTGCGGCCGACCGAATCTGTCAGCCTATACCAGCAAATTGTTGGCAGAGGGTTGCGTCTCAGTCCAGCAAAAACCGACTGCCTTGTGCTCGATTATGCCGGTAACAATTACGATTTATATGCACCAGAAATAGGCGATATTAAACCTTCTGAAGACGCTGAAGCGGTCATGATCTTTTGTCCTCAATGCGAGTTTGCTAATACCTTTTGGGGCAAAAAAAGCGCTCAGGGAGAGCTCATTGAACACTATGGCCGTCGATGCCATGGAATCGTTGCTGAAGGAGCTGACCGGCACCAGTGTGAGTATCGCTTTCGCTTTAAAGAGTGCGCGCACTGTAACGCGCAGAACGATATCGCCGCCCGCCGCTGCCATGAATGTAGTGGGGTTATAATCGATCCGGATACCAAGCTACGAGAGGCCTTGGCACTCAAAGATGCTCTGGTACTGCGCTGCGCGGGAATGACTTTAGATTCCGTGGTTAGCAAGACAGGAAAGCCGCAACTGAAGGTGACTTACCACGATGAAGATGGAACAGAATTGGCTGAACATTTCAGCTTGGATACCCCGGCCCAAAGGAAAGTCTTTGTGACCCTCTTTGTTAAACCGCATCAGAGAATAAACGGCGTGGCATTTCAACCCAAGAGCGTTGGCCATGTGATTGCTGAAGCGAAGGTTTTCAAAGCACCCGATTTTGTCGTAGCTCGCAAAAAAAAGCACTTCTGGTCAATTCAGGAAAAATTGTTCGACTTTGAAGGGCGGCACCGGAGGGCAAATCAGCTCTGATGTCACGGTCTATAAAGCAAAAACCCCCGCGACTTGGCAGGGGTTTAATGATTGCTACTTGGCGCTTAACTTCAATGTGTAGACTGTTAAACGACGATCTCTTCCTCCAAGCTCTCCTCGTCTTCTGCCACCGCTGGCTTAGGTGTCCCTTTTTTGTTGGTTAACTTATCTTTGATCTTTACCAATTGGCGATCAATTTTATCGCTCAATGCATCGATAGCGACATAAAGATTCTCGCCGGTTGCTTTGGCAAATACATCTTTACCCTTGATGTGTAGGGTCGCCTCGATCTCATCCTGACGATCTGATTGCTCGATAATGACCAGCGCGGAGCTGATTTCGCCAAACCGATTCTGGCTGGTTTCCAGCCATGCTTCGATCTTTTCCTGTATTGCCGGAGATACTTTACCCTGACGATTGTTGATATTGATCTTCATTGCATATTCCTTACTGCAGATCACTGCAGATTGGGGGGGAGTAGATGATTTGTTTATACCCCAATAAGGTTAGCTTTAAACCGCTCGAAAAGCCCTTTCGGTATCGACCATGATCTGAATCAACCTAGGGAGAAGTTATGGCTCAATCGCGAGAAACAGCTTGATTAAAAGGACCCAGCGGCCTGCTTCCAATTACCGGCACCTGTAATGGATAAGGGGGTGCATCACGACTGAGGCCCGAGGTGTCACCTTGATCCGGTGTCGGTGGGCAACTCTGGCCTGCCTGGTTGATTTGGTGTGTGCTCTGCGTACGTCGATATTATATTTAGCTGCAGATACTCTGATCAGCGCTGAAGTCTTTGTGTATAGATTAATACAGAATACGTATTGGATACCGGGCTTTTGTCCTACCGTTCGGTGGCCGACACTGCGTATCTTTCATGTATTAAATCGCACGGATGATTACGCAGGTACGCTGTCAGCACGTACGGCGGACGCTAGATTCATTATATAGGTGCCGCCATTAGCACAATCCTCTAGCTCCACCATTATGAGCCCTGGGTTCTCTGTACCGAGCCAAGATTCTGATGCGCTTCGCCGCTGTCCTTCACTGCATCATCTAATGGCTAGGGGAAACCCCCCAGCATCGCTTGTTTGGCTGTGTGTTACTGATCTGTTGTATTGCGGAATGATTCTCACTTGATTTGCCATTCCGAACGGATCAGCAATGAATTAGCCAATAGTAAAACGCTTTCGCAATCCTGTTTATATTATTACGTAGAGAGCTAGAGGCGCTGCTGTGTAAGTTGATCGACCATGTCATGAATAGCCCGCATCTGCACGCCATTCCGGGTATAGAAAGAATCGCCAGTGTATCCCCAGAAATCCCAACAGCCACGTGGGTTGTATGGCGCTTTAACGATGTCATTCATGGTGTTTCTTGCACGCAACTGTGGGTACAGCACGATAATACGGTTGGTATCGGCAATTTCGTTATAGCCGGTCACCTCTGTAAAATATTCCTCATTTACCTCGTATTCAGCAGCCGCTTGTTTGCAACCATGAAAAACTACATGAATACGACATGATTCAGTTTCACACTCTGTGGGGACATAGGCATAGGCCGTGTCGGCCAAAGCTGAGGCTTCAAACTTATCGTCAGGCACAAAGGCGGCTTGATTAAACGCCACAGTAGTACCGGCCGTAGTATTGGCAGGAGGGTTCAGCTCAGCGTTTTGGCCGTAGAGGTGGTTAAGGATCTCCCACGCTTGGTTATAGTCATCGCATTTGTTCACGAATGGCTCACCAGTATCATCGCAAGCTACTGGCCCCTTCGGACTAATAAAGCCGTGGCCTGCATTAGGGTGGCGATAATAAACTAAGGCGTCATCAGCGATCCCAAGACCAGCATAAAAATTTTTGTTCTCGGCCACGATCGCTGGAATCACGGTAGTGTCCATTTCACCGCTGAAAAGGTAAACACGATCATTGCTGAGGTTAGCTATAGGGGCAATCAATTCCTTAGCAGCGAATGATGACGCGTACTCCACCATCTCTTCGCCATCAATCAGCACCAAGGGCTGCCAGGTTAGCTCACACCAAGAACGGAAAAATGATGGCCAACTATCGCAGGGGTCCATACAGCGGTACAAGGCAGTCAGCACGTTGTTTTCGCCCGGCTCACTTGCAGCACAGTAATAAGGACCACCCGCGACAATACCTGCGCCAATCACTATATCTGAATAAGCCACATGGAACTGTGTTGCCATGTAACCACCTGAAGAGATCCCCGAAACAGTCGTTTGTTCGGAGCTAGCCCCTTGTCCGACTAGCTTTTCGGCGGCCGCTATTGGCAGACTGATTAGATAGGAATAAGCGAGCAGCAGAGCCGCAATCTTGGGTACCGCTTTCATGGCAAAGGCCTTTGGATAATGTCCATAATCGTGGCGAAGCTGTTGGTCATTTGCAGAATGATCAAATATCCAGTGTTAACCACCCCGTCACTAGCCTATCTCACCACCCATCATAATTACGATAGTCGAGAAATTCTCTGGGGTGCCAAACTCAACAGGGTACTCATTCTCAACAGGTTCACCGTGCTATACGTGTAACTCTGGCTATCAAGCCTCAGCAAGGTGTCTATATCAAAGCGTTTTCAGAAGCACGCCGATATCGCTGCCATCGATATGCTCATCGGGTCTAAAAGCGCTTATCGCATTTCCTTAGTGCGAACCAATAGGGGCAAAAGCAGGCTTTAGAACGGGATGTCATCATCATAGTCATCAAGGTTCGCGGGAACACCCTTATCGAAAACAGGCGATTGCTCACCATCTGCATTAGCAGATGTTCCAGCCTCAATTTTCCAGCCTTGAAGATTATTGAAATAACGACCGTTGTATTCGCGACCGCGAATGTCGAACGTTACAGTAACTTCCTGCCCGACCTGAAGCGCATCAAGTAAGTTCACCTTATCTTGGACAAATTCTAGATTAATTTCCTGCGGATACTTGCCGTCCTCGACCGTTACCACCATTTCGCGTTTTTTGAACCCACCGCCGAACGTCTGCTCATCTTGAATTAATTTAATTTTGCCGGTCAAGTCGTAAGCCACTACCTATACCCTCTTTTAAATGAAGCATTACACTTCATTTGATTTGATCAGAAGAGTGATTCCTCTCATTGCCCCTAGCTTACCCAGTACTGGGACCAAAAGCATGAATAGATAGGTAAGCCTATTTCGAGTCCCCCGATATCTCTGCCTCCGCGAGCCATAATTATCATTGATTGGACCGGTGAAATCGGTATGTCAGTTGTTCAGTACAGAGGTGGCCTTGGCTGAAATCTCTTCAATCAAGCGCCCAACTTCCTAAAATTTTTCGGTCAGATTGATTGTGATGTTAATTATCATGAGTAAACCATAACCATAAGAATAATATTGATTATTATGTTAATTACTAACATATCAAACATCCTTCATCCGCGCATGCTATCGCCACCTGCTCTATCAAAAAATATGAGATTGCTCTGTCGATCTGAGATCTAGCTGCGTTTCTATGCCTGCAGACACGCAAGCACCAAACAGAGGTATTAGCTGAGTTGTTCTCTGGTTTTTGTCATGATATAAATATACTGTACATATATACAGCTTTGAGATGAAAATGACACGAGTCTTAAAACGCTACAACCGAAAGTTAGGAGCAACTTATGGATAATCATTCAGAGTATATTGGCTTACATCTAGCAATTTCAGGCGTAGTGCTTCTAGGTGCCACCATTACTACCCTGCTTTGGTGAGTTCTTTTTAACGGTCATACAGAATGCCTGATTGCATTGGGTGTATGGCAAGGCTTTGTATAGAGACGATAGTGTAATGATGTTATCCCGGCAGTTTTATCGTCGAGGCCCTGAAGCGCGAAGTGGTCGGCCGGTCAGCTTTGTCGATGTCAGGAAACGGTTCGATTTCAGGTCCATCAGTATAGGCCGCTGGGTCACTCAGCAAGAGCAGGATTGTGCTTGCGGATTATTTCATGATGCGCTGACAGACCTGATGACGATACTCCAAAATCCAGAACTTCTAATCTCGCTTCGTGGAACTCTGTCTTTGCAATATGGAATCGGAGGGCAACCAGGCGTTGCTGCGCATTATGATCCGTCTAACCGATGCTTTTCTCTGGCTAAAAATGCGGGCCCCGGAAGCATCGCCCACGAGTGGTTTCATGCTCTTGATCATTACCTCGGAGATAAGGCCTTTAGCGATACGCCACCAGGAATGTTTGCCTCTAAGGCTTGGCTATCGGAGGCAACCCCTGTCCCTCACCCGCTTAATGATCTTCTCTTCAGCTGTTTCAAAAACATCATGCTGGATGAAGACGGTAATAAACCGAGCGAGTTGTTTCGGATATCAACGAAAATCGATAAAGCGCATGGCATTGTTTACTACAGCAGACCGGAAGAACTCTGTGCGAGGGCGTTTGAAGCATTTGTTCAAGATGCGGGTATCAGTAATAACTTCTTAGTGGCCGGGACTAAAGCAACAGCAGAAGCGCAAAAAGGGCTGTATCCGATGGGCGCACCACGTGAGCGGATCAATGTAGCTTTTACGGATTACTTTTCCCGCTTAGGTGCCGCTCTGATAAACGGAAAGTAGCTGAACTCAGTAGGTTAGTGATTATTGCTGCGATGCCGAGCGTGGATCACTTTGATTCAAGGTGATCACTGGTCGCTGACTGCGACATACCTGCATCCTGAGCCTAAATTAGACGCCGAAACGGTAGCGATTTTAGATGGCTGATGGAGAGTTCAGATATCTTAAGTGTAGAAATCGCAAATTTTAGGCCACTTCTCGGCGATCCTGTGCGCCGTACCACCGCACACAGGCTGCCGCCAAGGTTTGAGTCGCATCCATCGCCACGTTTCTGCGTGTTGAGTGGATTTGATCTAGGGCGAATGGAATCTCCGTGCATCCCAGGATGACGCGTTCGACACCCTGACGAAGCATCTGATCCACGCACTGCTCCAATAGTTTGCCGCCTTCCACGACAGCACCGGACTTAACCCGGTATATCCCGTCCATCACCTGCTGCTGAAGTTTGGGGGCGGGGATTTTAAGGTCGATACCGTAGGCGTCCAACTCACGGGAGTAGAAGCCCGCCTTTAGGGTACCGTCCGTTGCCAGCAACCCTACCGATGCCACGCCCTGCAGGGCAAGGGATTCGGAACAGGCACGCGCGATGTGCAAAATAGGCACCGGACTTACCTGCGCCAAGGCATCGTACCAATGATGGGCGGTATTGCAGGGGATGGCGATGCAGCCCACTCCCGCGTTAACCAGTGTGTTCACTCCTCGTGTCAAAGCGGCCAAAGGCGAGCGCTGGTTGTCCATCAAGCAGGCTGTACGGTCGGGGATCTGAGGAACCGAATGAACCAACAAAGGCACGTGGTCCTGGTCTCGCTCGGCGGTGGTCTGGTGGATGATTTTGGTGACGAAATCGACGGTGGCCAAAGGGCCCATGCCGCCAAGTATGCCAATCATTGCATTCATTAGGGATTCTCCGTGTCGTTTGAACGCACCCTAACGCTGTCCTACAGCTAGAACCAATGCCGTCTTGTTACCCCCTATACGCGTTGTGCATAGGGCAATAGCATCCTCTTTGTTATCAACGAGATGCGCCTCCCATGCGAGGTTGTAATAGGCTAGGCTATGTTGACATAAGGTCCTTTTAGGCCGACATACCCGGCCATCCGGGTAGTACAATTCAGATGTGCCGTTCGCAATTGACACCCCATCAGAATCAAGCAGAGAGCCGTGGGTCATGAATATAGAAACGAAGTGGCTGGAGGATTTTTTGTCGCTGGCCCAGACCCAGAGCTTCTCCCGCTCAGCCGAAGATAGGCATATGACCCAGCCTGCTTTCAGCCGACGAATCAAGGCGTTAGAAGTCGCTCTAGGCTGCGAACTAGTCGATCGGAGCAGCGTGCCGGTGCAACTTTCCGCCGAGGGGCGTCTGTTCCAGATCACCGCGCGTAGCCTAGTATCGCAGTTGCAAGATTGCATCACCCATTTGCAGTCACTGGGCCAGCACGGAACCAACGTCGTCGATTTCGCTGTCTCCCATACCCTATCCCTGTCCTTGTTCCCGACCTTTCTGCAATCACTGCGGGGGGAGCTGGGCGAGGTCAGCACACGCCAGCTGGTCGCCAACGTCGATGACAGCGTACAAGCGCTGAAAAACGGCATCTGTGACTTCCTTCTGGCCTTCGAAGATTCGACCCTGAGATCCGCGCAGTTTCAGAAATTAGCGCTGCAGACCGAAGAGTTGATACCGGTCTGTCGGGGTGATGAGGAGGGTAAACCGCTTTTCGATCTGGATGCCCCCGAACAAATAGCGCTGCCCTACCTCAGTTATTCCAAGAATATCTATCTGGGCCGTTGCGTCGAACGATTGCTCGCCCGCCCGCCTCGTCCGGTTGAACTGCAGCAGGCCTTTGAGTCTTCCCTGGCGGACAGCCTGAAGGTGATGGCGATGCAGGGCATGGGTATCGCTTGGGTGCCGACGTTCGCTATTCGTGAAGAGTTGCAGCAAGGGTTTCTGGTCCCCTGCGGCGGGGCGGCCTGGAGGTCACCGTTGAAGGTCTGCATCTATCGGTGTAGCCGTTCACTATCAGCCGTTGCCGAAGCGCTTTGGCAGGCGTTAGAAGGTCGCTACACCTCCCCCACAACCGCTGGCGATCAGGAGTAACGCGATGATCGGTCTCCCCCGATGCTATCTGCAACAGACATTCAAGATCGGTCTTGTCGGGTTGATTACCTTGGTCGCCACCTTGGCTGTCACTTTGGCTTCCGCCTCCCAGCATGAGGGCGTTATACAGGTGGGTGGAGATCACAACTACCCGCCCTACGAATTTCTCAACGAAGACGGCGAGCCGGACGGCTACAACACCGAGCTGACACGAGCCATCGCCGAAGTGATGGGGATGGATGTCGAGATTCAGTTGGGCGCTTGGGACGCCATGCGCAGGCAACTGGAAACGGGTGAACTGGATACCCTGCAGGGCATGGTGCTCTCCGAAGACCGGACCAAAACCTACGCTTTCTCACCGCCTCACGCCATCATTCATCAGTCCATTTTTGCTCGCAAGGGAGACACCAAGATCAGCGAGCTATCCGAACTTCGTGACAAGCAGGTGATCGTGCAGCGCAGTGGCATCATGCACGATTACCTGCTGCAAAACCGGGTGGCCGCACGGCTGATACTGGTCGATACCCACGCCGCTGCGCTGAGATTGCTGGCCTCGGGCCGGCACGACTACGCGCTGGTTGCCAACCTACCCGGATTGTATCTGGGGCGTGAACTGGAGCTGTCCAACATCGTGCCGGTCGGCAAGCCCTTCGGCGCCCAACTCTATGGTTACTCGGTGATCAAGGGCAACGAGGGGCTGTTGGCACAATTCAGCGAGGGTTTGGCCATCCTCAAGAACACCGGCCGTCAGCAAGCGATCTATAACAAGTGGCTGGGCCCCTTGGAAAAATCAGGCTGGCCGTGGAAAGAAATTGGCCAGGCAGCGGCCCTGGTCTCGGCACTGTTGCTGCTTGTGTTAGGTGGCATCGTGATCTGGAATCGCATGTTGACCCGCGAAGTGACCCGGCGAACACAAGAACTACAGGTTCAACAGCAGCAATTGATTCAAGCCGATAAAATGACTTCGCTGGGCGTTCTGGTCTCTGGCGTCGCCCACGAGATCAACAACCCCAGCAGTCTGTTGTTGCTGAATATCCCGGTGTTAAAAGAGGTATACCAGGATATTGAGGAGATACTGGAGGCGCATTATCATCAACACGGCGACTTCGACATGGGCGGTCTGGGCTACACCCGTATGCGCGATGAGATTCCGCCAATGCTCGATGATATGCTGGCCGGCACCCACCGAATTCGCCGGATCGTCGATGATCTGCGAGATTTCGCCCGCCAGGAACCTGCAGACCTCAGCGAAATCGTCGACCTCAACGAGGTGGTCGCCAC
>JBALWS010000077.1:0-21130 GCA_036960405.1 Halopseudomonas sp.
GTCGGGCTTGCTGACCCGAGAGACGATTGAGGCCGACCTGTTTCAGCTTTGCCGGCAACAACGCAACGGCCGTCAGGGTGACGATGAGATCACTCTGTTCAAATCGGTCGGGGCGGCGTTGGAAGATCTGGCGGCGGCTATTTTGGTTTACCAAAACAGTTTCTAACGATGATTTTGGACTTATTGGTAGGTTCCTTAGTGAGTTATTGCTAGAAATGGATAAAGCTCTGCAGCGGTTAGGATTTCATTCTATGCTCAATAAATCCTTAGAATTGTTCGGGTTTATTTTTAATATTAACCATTAGTCGAATGCCGGGCCTTTGGTATAGATATTGATCAGCCACTAACAGTATTCTCAGGTAGTTAGTCTAAAGAGTATTAAACGAAAGGTTTAAACAATAACAATCGTATTAAGGATAAGACTCTATGAACAGACGTGATGTATTGAAGAAAGGTTTAGTCGGTCTGGGTGGCGTCGCAGCAGCAACGACGATATCTGCGCCGGCCATAGCTAAGGAGCGGATGGAGATCAATATGGTGTCTACCTGGCCTCGGGATTTTCCCGGTCTGGGTACCGGCGCGCAACGCTTTGCCAAGCGTCTGTCGGACATGAGTGACGGTCGTATTCAGGTTAACTACTACGCTGGCGGCGAGCGGGTTAAACCATTCGATTCGTTCGATGAGGTCGCCTCCGGCAACGCTCAGATCTACCACGGTGCGGAATATTATTGGAAGGGTAAGCACCCTGGGTTCGCCTACTTTACCGCTGTGCCATTTGGCCTGACCTTCACCGAGATGAACGCTTGGATCCGCTTCGGCGGTGGACAGCAATTGTGGGATGAGCTGGGAGCCGAGTTTGGCGTTAAAGGCCTGATGTGCGGTAACACCGGTGTTCAGATGGGCGGCTGGTTCCGTAAGGAGATCAATACGGTCGATGACCTTAAAGGCTTGAAAATGCGTATCCCCGGTCTCGGTGGCGACGTTATGGCCAAACTGGGCGCGTCGCCGGTCTCGCTGCCGGGTAGCCAGATCTATGAGAACCTGGTATCTGGCGCTATCGATGCCACCGAGTGGGTCGGGCCTTGGAATGATAGCTTTATGAAGTTCTACGAAGCCGCTAAGTATTATTATTACCCAGGTATGCACGAGCCCGGCGCGATGCTGGGAATAGGTATGAACAAGAAATGGTGGGATAGTCTGTCCAGAGCGGATCAGCTACTGGTCGAAGCGGCATCCTCGATGGAAAACGATGTTATGACGTCGGAGTACTACGCCAAGAACGGTGAGGCGCTGGCCAAACTGGTCAACGAGCAGGGCGTCAAACTACGTGCGTTCAATGACGACATCTACGACGCCTTTGGCGAGGCATCTGCGGAGGTGTTTGAGGATGTGCGCAAGCACAGCGATCTGGCCTCGCGTATCCATGAAAGCTTCCTTCAATCTCGCGAGAAGGTGGGTGCTTGGGCGAAGATCTCCGATCAGGCGTACGTCGAGCAGCGTAACCGAGTGCTCGGTCTGTAACCGGAGTCGAGTCAGTGCGGAGCCTGCGAGCTCCGCCAATTCATATTGGTGTTTGACGCAGTACGGCTTCGTCTGACGCTTGATTATCCTTTATCGCCAGTTCCCTTGATTCAGAAATTGTGCAGGCAGTAATCTATGACAGACAACGATGCACCCCCTACGCCACAGCCTGAAACCGACATCGCAGCTTCATCTTCATCGGTTGCAGCAGCCAATACTCTGACCGATAAACTGGTCAGAATTATAGCCGGAACGATCGTCATCTTCGCGCTGCTGTTCCTGTTCAATAATTACCTGACGTTCTGGTTGAAATGGCCGGGTGTAGTCGAGTTTATGGCCCATCAGCAATGGCTAGGCTTCGAGGCACTGCAACAGCCGCTGAGCGAGTCGCTGGTTTCGCAGGGCTGGATTCAGCTGTTGATCTATTTGGCAGGCTTGATGATTGTCGCGCTGTTTGTCTCGATGACTCCAGGCAGAGGCTTGCGAGTCGATGCCGCATCACTCAGTGCGCTGGCGGCCTATATCGTCCGGGCTGCGTTTTGGACCGTGCTGATAGTTGGTATGGCTGACATGTTGATCACCTTTCTACGGGTCGAAAACTGGCTATCGGCGCTGGTCGGTGAGCAGATCGCCAACGACTTGGGGCGTCCTAAATACCGGGGCGCTAACGTTCATTACCCACTGATCGCGCTTTCGTTTGTGGTGGCGCTGTTTAGCCGCTCGCTGGGCTTTGTCTGGTTGGCTCTGCTGGTGGTGATCGCCGAGTTTCAGATCGTACTGCTTGGCTTTATCTTTTCTTACGAGCAGGCCTTTATGGGTGACTTGGTGCGCTTCTGGTATGCGGCCCTGTTTCTGTTTGCCAGCGCCCATACGCTGGTGTGCGAGGGCCATGTACGAGTCGATGTGCTGTACGCGCACTTCTCACGACGCAGTAAAGCCTGGTCCAATATCTTAGGGGTGCTGGTGTTGGGCTTGCCGCTATGCTGGGTGATTTTGACGCTGGGGATGTGGGGTAAATCGAGTAGCATCAATAGTCCGCTATTGAGTTTTGAAGTCTCCCAAAGTGGCTACGGCATGTACATCAAATACATCATGGTTGCCTATCTGGTGGTGTTCTCTGTCTCTATGATTGTGCAGTTCTGCAGTTCTTTATTGAGCAATGTGGCCGACCTGCGTGATGAGCCGGGACGAAAAAAACCTGTGCTCTTGTTTAGCGAGTAAAAGGTTAAGCAAACAGAAAATTTAGCGATTCAGCTTAGCCACATAGTCATAGCGATAAGGTAATAGATCATGGAGTTGGTTTTTCTCGTTGTCCTCGTCCTGCTGATGGTACTGGCCTTGACCTCCGGTTTTCCGGTGGCATTTTCTCTGCCCGGTTCAGCCATTCTCTCTATCGCTTTAGCCGCTTTGTGTGGTTGGTTATTTGCCGATGATCCCAGTGCTTACTTTGCCGAGGGCGGGCCCGTTCAATGGCTCAATGCCGGGGTTACCAACTTTCGAAGTTTGTATTGGGATGTGGAGCGCGACACCCTGATCGCGATCCCGCTGTTTATCTTTATGGGCATCATGCTGCAGCGTTCCAAGATCGCCGAAGACCTGCTGGTGGCGATGGCGCAGCTATTTGGCCCGGTCCCTGGTGGTCTGGGAATCTCGGTGGTGATCGTGGGTGCGTTGCTGGCTGCCACCACCGGTATCGTCGGTGCAACAGTGATTGCGATGGGGATGATTTCGCTACCCTCGATGCTGCGCAATAACTACTCCAAGTCACTCGCCTGCGGCACCATCTGCGCCTCGGGTACATTGGGGCAGATCATTCCCCCCTCTATCGTATTGATCATTTTGGCCGATCAGCTATCCAGTGCGGCTGATCAGGCCAGTACCATTCGCAAGACCGCCTACAAAGAGGCGACCGGCGAATTCTCGATGCCGTCGGTGTTTGATATTACCTCCGCCAGTGCGGGCGACATGTTCATGGGCGCGTTGATTCCAGGGTTGGTGCTGGTCGGACTCTACATCCTTTATATCCTGATTACGGCGCTGATCAAGCCGGAATCGGCTCCGCCGGTGCCTTACGATGGTCAATACGATCGTCAATTCATCAAGAATGTGTTGCTGGCGCTGGTGCCGCCGTTGACGCTGATCTTCGTGGTACTGGGATCGATTATTCTGGGGGTAGCGACGGTCAACCAGGCCGGTGCGATCGGTGCTGTCGGGGCCATCGTTATGGGCGGTTATCGGCTCACTAGCGGCCAGAAGAACAGCTATTACCCCGCCATTATCGCCATCATTTCAACGTTTGTTATCGGTGTGGTGCTGGCGAACTATGACCTCAATATTAAGAGTTCTGCCCGCCATGAAAATGCCCTCGGCATCGCGCTGGCGGTTGCGGCGGTAGCCAGTTTGTTGCTCGCGGTGATCTGGAGTACCTGGCGGATCTATAAACTCGACAACACCCTCAACGAGGTGATGGTGGAAACCGCCAAGACCACCTCGATGGTATTTATCATCCTGGTCGGTGCCGCGATGTTGACCTCCGCCTTTCGGGGATTCGGAGGTGAACACCTGGTCAAAGAGTTTCTGACCGGGCTGCCTGGCGGTTTCTGGACCCAGTTTATCGTGGTGATGCTGGTGATATTCCTGCTCGGCTTCTTCCTCGATTTTATCGAGATCGCCGTGGTGGTGGTGCCGATCGTGGCGCCGATCCTGCTGGCAGACCCCGGTGCTAACGTAACCGCTGTCTGGCTGGGCGTCATGATCGGGCTTAATATCCAGACCTCCTTTTTGACTCCGCCGTTTGGTTTTGCGCTGTTTTACCTGCGTGGCGTGGCGCCCAAGATCGTTAAGACGTTGCATATCTACAAGGGCGCAGCCGCCTTTATCGGCCTGCAATTGCTGGCGTTGGTTATCGTCGGCTTCTCGCCGAGCATGGTGAACTACCTACCCAGTCGTAGCCATCTGACCTCGGAGACCGCGCCGCCGCCGATGAATCCACGCTTGCAGTCTTGTCTGGAGGATTATGTCTTCGATCAGTACGACACACAGGGAGACAGCATTCGTAGCAGCATTGCTCAGATCCAAACGGTTGATGTCAGTTACCTGCCCAAGAAGCAGCAAGACCGCCTGGCAGAGAGTCACAGCAAAGCGTTGGCCACCTTTGGTTTGGTTGCTGATATCCGCACTGCCGAGCAGCTGCGTATCGATTACAGCTCCGATTATCGGCCGCTGCATATAGAGGTTCGAGCGTTACAGAATGAAAGCCGAAGTTTGCAGCGCTTGATCGAAAACGACGAGCGCGACTACGGTCGACAGTCACGGGAGGATAAGGTCGACCAAACCAAGCTGGATCGATTGCAGCGGCGCATCGATGAGCATAAAGCGCAGCAGGAACAGTTCGATGTGCAGATTCCGGCAGAGTGGCAAGCGTCTCGACAAGGTTTTACCGAGTTGGTCACCGCTGAGAATCGAGCCCGGGGCATCTACCGCAACAATATCGATAGTGCTTACGAGACTATCGTCGAGCTGCAGCAGTTGATCGATAATGCCGACGCGCTGGCGGTATTGGAGCCCCAGTTGTTGGCCTTGGCCTCGGTGATCAGCGGCGCGACCACTAAGCCGTTGGCTAAAGAAGCGATGGAGAAGATTAAAGCGGTCGAATCGGCGCTCAGTAGCGTCAAGGCCAGCGCGGTTAAAACCAAGCTATCGAAAGCGCGCCGGGCGTTGAAGAAAACACCCAAGCCAGACAAAGCGTTGAAGCAGTTAGATGCAGGTCTGGAGATTTTTGCTGCAGAGGTAGTGTGGCGTAGTCGTGCGGCCACCGAACTTTCGCCACAGCTTGCCCGCTACGACGATGCGATCAAGCACAGCATCGGCTTGCGCTTACAAGAGCGCCTGACAATCGATCAAGCTGAAACGATCGCTAGCTGTCAGTCGGGTCATCGTGATATCTCGTTGCACTTCTAGTCGGGAGACCGGCCCGGTGGGCTGTGGAAAGGGATGTCGTTAGTGGGGTTAGGGAATGTCTGATCGCCGAACTGTCTGGCTGGCTTTTCTTGGCTTGACCCTGACCAACCTATTCTGGGCGATCAACGCCACCCTAGCACGCGGCTACACCGACGAGGTGGCGCCGATCGCGATGAACCTGTTTCGCTGGCTCGGAGCCTTAGTGCTGTTGACCCCTTTTGCATGGCGGGGGCTGGTCGCCAACTGGTCGCAGATTCGCCCCAAATTGCTGCCACTGACAGGGCTGGCGGCGTGCAGCGTCACCCTCTATAACAGCCTGTTGTACCTGGCGGCTAATTTCACTACCACGGTTAATATCACTCTGCTCAACACCATGGTGCCGGTCTTTACCTTGATCGCGGCCTGGCGTGTGCTCGGCAACCGACCGCGCTTGTTGCAGATTATCGGCATGCTGGTATCGATGACCGGGGTGCTGCTGATCTTGACTCAAGGCCAGCTCGACCGGCTGTTGTCGGTTAGCTTCAGTCGCGGAGACCTGTTCATGTTGGGGGCGGTAGCGAGCTGGGCGCTCTATACCGTGTTGCTGAAACGGGTCGATATCTCGTTATCGCCGATCACGCTGTTGTACGTGTTGATCGTGCTGGGCTTGCCGCTACTGATCCTTGCCTACGGTATTGAGGCCTGGCTGTATCGTTTCTATTGGCCGCCGCTGGAGCACTTGGGGCTATTCGCTTACTTGTGGGTTTTTCCGTCGATCATCGCCTATATCTTTTGGGTTCAAGGTGTCAGGCACGTCGGCGCAGAAGGCGCATCGCTGTCGGTGAATTTAATGCCGCTATTTGGCGCAGCCTTGGCGATCACCTTCCTGGGCGAATCGATTCACTGGTTTCATCTGGCGGGAGGCGCTTGTTCGCTGCTGGGTATGGTATTGGCGCTGGGATCACCGGGCTGGTTAACCAAGCGGATCAAACGCTGAAGGTCGTAATGATTAGCGGGATGAGGGAGAATTCACCGGTAGTCACGCTTGTGTAGGCGACTACCGGCAGGGTTTTAGCTAAGGTGCTGGGTTATTTTTGCGCAGGTCTTTCACCCGAACCGCCTTCCCCTCAGACCGAGGGATCTCTTCAGGCTCTTTGATAAAGATGTTACAGGTGATACCGACAAAGGATTTGATGTGATGCCGGACCTCGGCGGCGAGCGCTGGATATTGGTCGGGGTTAACACTGGGATCGGCCTCGACATCGATATCGAGCGTATCCATATTGCCATCGCGGCGGATCAGCAGCTGGTAATGCGGAGCAACGTTGGGGAAGCCGACCAGCACTGATTCGATCTGTGATGGGTAGACGTTAACGCCACGGATGATCATCATATCGTCATTGCGACCGGTGACACGAAGAATACGCACATGGGTGCGACCGCAAGAGCAAGGTTCGTGGCTGAGTCGGGTGATGTCGTGGGTCCGATAACGGATCATCGGCAGTGCTTCTTTGGTCAGGGTAGTAATGACCAGTTCGCCAACTTCGCCGATGGGTAGCGGCTGTTGGGTGCCCGGATCGATAATCTCGAACAGGAAGTGGTCTTCCCAGCCGTGCAGTCCACTCTGCTCTTCGCAGCACTCAACAGCGACTCCCGGTCCCATGATCTCGGACAGGCCGTAGATGTCGACCGCCTTGATGTTGAGGCGTTGCTGCAGTTCGGCCCGCATCGCATCACTCCAAGGTTCGGCACCGAAGATACCGATTCGCAATGGTCCTGACTGCAGATCGATACCCTGCTTCTCGGCACTATCGGCCAGATTGAGCGCGAATGAGGGCGTAGCGCAGAGTATCTCGGCGCCAAAATCGTTCATCACGATGTTCTGTTTTTCGGTATTACCGCCCGACATCGGCGTCACCGTGCAACCGAGCTTCTCGGCTCCGTAGTGGGCGCCCAAGCCGCCGGTAAACAGGCCGTAGCCATAGGCGTTATGCAGCATGTCGCCGGGCTCACCGCCTGCACAGGCGATCGAGCGGGCCATTAGCTGGGCCCAGCGATCCAGATCGCCCTTGGTGTAACCGACTACCGTCGGCTTACCGGTGGTGCCGGAAGAGGCGTGGACGCGGGATACCTGTTTACGAGGCACCGCAAACATCCCAAATGGGTAGTTATCGCGTAGATCGGTCTTGACCGTGAAAGGGAACTTAGACAGGTCGGCTAAGGTTTCCAGATCGTCGGGAGAGACCCCGGCTTTGTCAAAACTCTGTTTGAAATGAGGCACATTGTTATAGGCGTGGTGCAGGGTCTTCTTCAGCCGATCCAACTGCAGTTCCGCCAGTTGCTCCCGAGGAAGGGTTTCAATTTCCGGTTGATACATATAACGCTCACCGCTGCTGTCACTGACTACATCTAGTGCCGCTGTACTGTTGCCGACGCTCATTGGGGTCGTCTCCCTGTTATTTTTATTGAAGAGTTAATGGACCGCTATCGCCATCCATTTTATAAGGTTATTGGGCGATGCTAGTAATCCGTGTCCTTATTGTCGATACGTCTTTATGTCGTAATGCTGAGTATTCAGCCGTCTCGTCGTTATCGTTGCGTAGTCAAGATACTGCGCTGCTTTGCTCGAACGCTTTCAAGCTTCGGACCTGACTATCAACCCGACGCTGCAGGTGATCGATCTGATCCTGATTCAGGTGACGGTACTTGCCGATCTGTTTCAAGTAGTCGACTAAGGGTGCCGGCTTGTCGACGCTGCGAGTGAACTGCAGCCCTTGCTCAGGGGTGAACTCCCACAGCGTGACGAAGTTACTCTCGACCTGTTTGCGACAGACTTCGATGGTTTCTGCTGCCGGAAAACGCCAGCCGGTGGGGCAGGGGGCGTAAACATGCAGGTAGGCGAAACCGCGTTTCGATGCGGCCAGCGCTTTGTCGAGTTTGTCGTAATAGTCGTCCATAAAGGACAGTGATGCAGTGGCGACGTATTCGCAGTTATGCATCATCATGATCTTGGCCATGTTCTTGGCATCGGTGCGCTTGCCTTGCATCTCCTTGCCCACCGGGGTGGTCGAGGTCCAAGAGCCGGCCGGGGTGCTGCCAGAGCTCTGCATGCCGGTATTCATGTAGCCTTCGTTATCGACACACATAAATAGTTGCTGTTCGTTACGCTCGGCCGCTCCAGAGAGGGACTGGAAGCCGACGTCGCCGACGCCGCCGTCGCCTGCCAGGGCTAACATGGTGACGTCCCGGCCGAGACGGTTGTACTGCTTTTTAATCCCCGCCAGCATCGATGCGGTATTGGTCAGCAGTGGATGGAAAACCGGAACCTTGGTGCCGGTCTTGCCGTTGTAGCCGACCGTGCCCATTCCAGGAATACAGCCGGGAGGGGTGGCGACCACGACATTGGAGCCGACGTTGCGCAGGGTATGGCGAATCAGCAGTTCCGAGTTACAGCCCTGGCAGGCTGACAGGCCCGGTACAAACAGGTCCTCTTTGTCGCCAATGCGGTTGTAGACACTACCGGAGGTGTTGTATTCCAAGGCGCCGTGGGGGCAGACCTTGACGCAAGCGGGGTTACCGTCGCAGGTGTCGCACTTGGTGACATGGCCGACTTCGGCGTTATAGGTAATACCACCGAAGGCACAACCAACGGTGCAGAGCAGACAGTTGACGCATTTGGATGAGTCCCAATCGATGGTGCCGCTGCTCAGGTCTTTGCTCAGTGCGGCGGCGGGGCAGCTTGATACGCACTTGGGGTCGCCGCATTGACGGCACATCGCCAGCTCTATGGCGCTCTGCCCCTCGGCGGAAGCATCGGCGTCGTTGGTGAGAATTTGAATCCGTGAATGAACCGGGTCGTCGGAACCGGCTTTGGCTTGTGAACAGGCGAGCATGCAGTCGCCACAGCCGTCGCATTTGTCCGGGTTGAATGTGATGGTGTTGTAACCTAAAGCCACAGTAATTTCTCCTTCAGAAGGTCGTCGACAGCCGTTAGCGCCAGGTTTTGGACATGAGTCGGCGGCCGGTTTCCAGTGGCTTAGCCACGAAATCCGCTTTGTCCTCGGCGAGGTCGATGCGGCGCAGAATCAGTTGCCACATGATGCCGGGGTCTAAGGCCGCATTAATGCCGGATATCCCCTGTAGTTGATTATCTTTGAAGATGATTTTCTGGAAAAAACCGTTGTCAGTATCGACACTCAATTCGACCTCGCTGCAGCCTGCAAGGGTGCCGGTGGAGACGTCGCTGGCCCCGACCGAGATCGCTTGTTGACCGTAGAAGGTGTAAGTGTTGATCGGTATGCCCCCGCTGTAGGATTTGAGGCAAGGGTCATCGCTCATCGCCATACCCGCGATCCGGCCCTGTTCGACCGCGTCGGGCAGGATACCGGTGACAACCTGAGCATCGCTGTAAAAATCAGCTGCCTGGGTGACATCTCCGGCGGCCCAGATATCGGTTTGATTGGTGGCCATATGGTCATCCACCAAAATCCCTTGGTCGGTCTTGATACCACTCCCAGCGCAGTAATCGGTGACCGGTTTGACGCCGGTGCTGACCAGCAGTAGATCGGCCTCCAAGGTCTCACCGCTTTCGAGTTCAACTTGGCAACCCTTGTCCTTTTGCTCGATACGAACGGCTCGGTGACCCATCTTCATCGTCACGCCGTGTTGGCTGAATGCTGATTCGATCAAACCGGCTGCCTGCGGATCGAAGTAGCCCGGCAATACCTGGGCTTGCATCTCGACAACGGTAACGTCCAGACCGGCTTCGGCCAGATTCTCAGCACCGTGCATACCGACCAAACCTGCGCCTAATACGATCGCTTTTTTTGCTTGGTCGGAGGCTTGACGCAGGGCGATGGCATCGTCCAGCGTGCGCAGTACTAAAAAATTGGTTTGATCGAGCCCTGGCACCGGTGGGATCAGCGGGCTAGCGCCCGTTGCCAGCAGTAGTTTGTCGTATTGCCACTGCTGACCATTATCGAGCATCACGCAGTGGTTATCGGGTTCTAGCTTTTCGACCCTACGACCGGGAATAAAGTCGATCGCGTGCAGGTCGAAGTAGGCCTGATCCTTGAGACTGATATTGTCTGGGTGGGATCGACCGGAGACGACATAAGGCAGCACCGTTGGCGAATAGGGCAGGTGATTATCACGCGTAATCAGCGTCAGGCTACCATCAGGATCCTGCATTCGGATCGCGGCAATCGCTTCGAGCGCTGCGTGAGAGCTGCCGATAATCAAGTATTTACTGTGTTGCATGGTCTTTCCTTGAATTAGTCGTTGCGGTTGATCCAGATGGGTTCGTCATATTGATGACCCTTAAGTAGCTGGGCGGTATCTTCGATCACCTGAGAGAAGTGCTCGACGGTGATATCCGACCCCGCTAGTCCGCCGATAAAACTGGCCGAAGGCAGGAAGCGTTGCAGTCGCTGTGCTGCCGAGAGGGTCTCTTGATAGACCGGTCCGCAGTTCCAACCAAAGTTAACCGAGCGATCGACCACGCCGATCGCCTTGACCTTGCTCAGGGCTCGGTTGATCGCTTCCACCGGGAATGGGCGGAAGGTTTTGATCTTGATGATGCCTACCGCTTCACCTCGATCACGGGCCAAGTCGACCGCATCTTTGGCTGCTCCGGTCATGCTGCCGATCGTAACCAGTGCATAATCGGCATCGTCGAGTCGATATTCTTCTACCAAGGGTGAGTAGTAGCGACCGATACGGTCGCCCCAATCCTTGTGTGTCTCTTCGATGACTCGCAACGCGTTCTGCATGCCGTCGCACTGGCTCTTGCGGTAGCTGGCGAACATCGATGGCCCTGGGCCTCCGGCACCGCCGGTAAGCGGGTCGATCGCCATCGGCCGCTCGGGATCGAGGGCGGCATGCCAGTTAACATTCTTTTCGCCCATAAAGGCATCGACCAGCGGTGCCGCGGGCAGTTGAATGCCGGTGACACCGTAGGAGAGATAGTTACCGTCGCTGTTGACGTTGACCGGTAGCATCACGTCGGGGTGTTCGCCGATCCGAAAGGCCATGGTGGTGGTGTCCAATACTTCCTGAACGGTTTCGCAATACATCTGGATCCAGCCGGCTTCTTTAACCAACATCGCATCTTGATGACCACCCCAGACACATTGCGGGGTTAGGGTATCGCGGGTAACAAGGCTGGCGACCATCGGCAAACGCAGGCCGGGGGTCCTGATGTAGGGTTCGAACATAAACGCTAAGCCAGGACCGCAGGTGGCGGTGTAGGTGCGGGCACCCGCTAGGGCTGCGCCCTGTAATGCCGACATCACACTGTGTTCGCCCTCGACGTTCATCAACTCGGCATCGATGATGCCTTCGGCGACAAACTGAGATAGATATTCGACCAGTGACGACTGCGGGGTGATGGGGTAGATCGCCATCACGTCTGGACGAGCCAAGGCTACTCCCCAGGCGGCTGCTTCGTTGCCATCGCAGACCAGTGTTTTGGACTGATAGCGGCTATCGTCAATATCGGGAGTGATTGCTGTTTCTATTGCGGTCATGAATTATCTCCCAACCTCTTCGATCATGGTGATGGCGCGATGTGGGCATTCGTGGGCACAGATGCCGCAGCCTTTGCAGATGTCCAAGTCGATATCGAACCAGGCCGGTTTTTCGACAATGCATTGCACCGGGCAGTAGATCCAGCAGGTGGCGCATTTGACGCACTTCTCCCTATCAACCACAGGGCGCTCTGCGCGCCAATCACCGGGCAGCATGGTGGTGCATTCGCTGGCGACCGGGCAGAGGTTGTCGGGTACCTTCTCCGGATAAACAACCTTATGAGGAATGAGGTTGGGAGCCGGAGTTTTGGTGGATGTTGTCATCAGATGGCCTCCTGAGTGATCGGCTGCTCAAGATGCTGCTGTAAATGGTACACCTGGGTTTCGTGGTAACCGCGCTCCATTGCCAGCATGTTCTGTTGCAACCCGGCATCACGGAAATTGGCGGTCTCTAGCCCTTTTTTTAGTGATTCGAGTGATACCGCCCCGGTGGTTTTGGCGAAGGCGCCGAGCATAATGGTATTGGTGATCGGACGTCTAAAGATCTCCATCGCGATAGTGACGGCGTCGCAGAGCCCTAGTGTGCTGAGGTCTTCAGGTAGGGTTAGCTGTTCTTTGGCTTCCTTGGTGGTATGGACCCAGGTTCCACCGGGTTGCAACCCTTCAAAGACATTGATCGCACGGATCACCGAGGAATCGATGCTCAACACCGAGTTTGGCGCGTAGATATTATTGATCCGGCGGATCTCTTGGTCATCGAAACGGATGAACGCCGCGACCGGAGCGCCTCGTCGCTCAAAACCAAAGGCGGGGATAGCAGTGACAAACTTACCCTCTTCCACCAGAGCTTTGGCTAGGATCTTGGAAGCCAAAACAGCGCCCTGTCCGCCGCGACCGTGAATTCGAAGTTCATGCATAGCCTACGTACCTTTTTTATGGCTTTGTTCTCGTGGCGCCGTATCAATCGATGTGGGAGCGGGGCTGGCAGCTTATTGCTACGTTGCCTTTATCTAGAACGCTCCCATCATAACGACCGATCGCTAGCTGCTTTATTTGGGCAGCGACGCGACTTTGGCCGATTTGGCTTTGAGGCGGCCGGCGGTCTGCTCGAGATCGACGACGAAGCGGCTGTGTTTGCCCATCGCGACTTTCTCTAACGGGTCGGTGACCAGGACGTCGAAGCTGACAGCTCGACCCTTGGCTTCGGTGACGGTGACTTGGATATCGACCCACATCCCTTCCAGTGTTGCGCCGATGTGATCCAGCTCTATGCGCGTTCCAACAGAATCTTCGCCTGTATCGGAATGCTCTAGTAGCAGGCTGCGGCAGGTCATCTCGATATCATAAAGCAGGTTGGGGGTGGAGTAGACGCGGCACTCATCACCCATGAATTCAATGGTGCGGTCGCGATCGATGTCGATTCGGCAGGTTGTAGTGGCGCCGACGTTAAGGCTGTCTTTCACAGTGCTTCCCTCATTATTGTTGTTGGGTTTGCCGTGTTGTTCGAGAGAGGATAAAAAAACTTGCTATGCAGTATAGTGCATGTCTTAATGTTGGATATATCCTTTCTGTGTTTTATAGTGCATCAAGTGCTCGTGGGGTTGCAATGTATTGGATAGGTTGCTATTCCACTAGGTGGAACTAATAGTTAGGGTTATGACAGAGGCTTCGTCAACAAGCAAACGCTACCCGCTGTTATGGAAATGGAGAGCTAGTTGTACTGCTAGGATGCAGCGAAAGGTTGCCGCGACCGTTACTGAATTAAGGGTCTGTTCATCGTTGTTTGAATAGAGTGTGAGTACGGGAAATATGGAAAATCTGATTAGAGCGCTTTCCCGAGGTCTGCATGTGATCGAATACTTGCAGTCGCATCCGCCTGTTTCGCTTGCGGAGCTGCATAGGGGCACCGAACTGCCTAAGGTCACTTTGCTGCGGATACTCCATACGTTGCAGGAAGAGGGCTGGGTCTACCGTGGAATAGGCGATGACCGCTATCGCTTGTCGTATCACCTGCATCACCTCGGCGATAACCTGATGGCGGCGGATGCATTAGCCGAGGCCGCAGGGCCGATTCTGGATGGCTTGCAGGTCGATGTGTTGTGGCCGTCGGATATGGCGATCCGTAAAGGGCTGGTGATGGCCATTGTTGAAACAACCCGTAAGAAACAGGTGGTGGTGAACCGAGACTCTATCGGGGTCGAGCCGGAGATCCTGCGCTCGGCTGTGGGGCATGCTTACTTTGGCTTCTGTTCTGACACCGAACGGGAGGAGATATTAGAGCGACTTGCGCTGCAGAAAGGGGAGCAAGGACGTTTGGCGCAAGATAAGGCGTGGATCGAGCAGGTGGTTGAGCAGGTACGTCAGCGGGGTTACGGCCTGCGTGATGCAGCGGCTTGGCCCGCCCCTGCCGGTGCGCTTGGTGGATTGGCGGTGCCGGTGTTTGTCGAAGAGCGGGTCAAGGCTTGTATCAACATTGTCTGGCCTGAAGGGGCGGTGACGCCAGAGCAGGTAGAAGAGACCTATTACCCCCGTCTACGGGCTGCAGCAGATGAGCTATCGACGGTGCTTGAGGAGCATTTCTTTTCGCTTTATTGATGGATCGTTCAGGGTATGGAAAAGCAAATCAGAGTGTTGTCACGCGGCTTGCAAGTGGTCGAATGTATCCGCCAGGAAGCCCCGGTCTCGTTGGCGCAGCTAAGTCAAACGACGGCGTTGCCTAAGAGTACTTTGCTTAGAATACTCAATACCTTGCAGCATCATGGTTGGGTATATCGCGGACTGAGCGATGAACACTACCGGCTCTCTTTTCGGCTTAGATGTTTGGCCGATAATTTACTCGCCGCCGATGCGCTGGCTGAAGCGGCAGGGCCGATCCTCGATGAGTTGAAGAGTGACCTGTTCTGGCCTTCGTACGTTGCGGTCCGCAGAGGACTGTTTATGGAGGTGGTAGAGCGAACACGAAAGAAACAAGTGGTGGCGGTTCGCCCCGAAGTGGTTGGCGTTAAAGCCGGCATCTTAAGGTCTGCACTGGGGCATGCATATTTGGCTTTTTGCTCCGAGACCGAGCGTAACGAGATTATCGAACGGGTTATCGCCGCCGGTGGTGAGCCAGGACGCTTAGCGGCGGATCAGGCTTGGTTGGACTCAATGCTGCAGCGGGTTCGTCATCATGGTTATGGATTGCGTAAAGCCCATGAGTGGCCCGCACCTGCGTATGCTCAGGGAGCGATTGCGGTGCCGGTTTTTTTACACGGTCGGATAAAGGCCTGTATCAACATTGCCTGGCCAGGCGATGCGGTTGAGCAGGCTTCGATCGAGTCACTGCTTTATCCGAAGTTGAGAGAGGCCGCTGATCGTTTGTCGGCTGTGTTGGAAAATGATAATCCTGTAGTGTAAGTGTGGTTATTAGCTGTTTGTTTCTTGGTGCCTGTTAACGGAATAGTCTGCAAAGCGCGCAGCGTTCCACAGGGTGGAATGTTTGAGAAGGTGTTGCCTTCTCTTTCTAAAAGTCTTAATGCACTATAAATGACGTTTGTCATCCAGTGTGCTAAATGACATATAAAGTGTAGGGGGATGCTGTAAGTCTGAATTATATTTCCTGTATCGAGAGTTGTAATACAAAAATAAATAAGTACTCAAGTAAGGATATGAATCATGAAAAAGCGGAATAAGTGTTTGGCAGGTATGGCAGCAGTGGCTTTGGGGATGCTGTCTGCAAGTAGTGTTGCGTTAGCTGCGGGCGATACCATTAAAGTAGGTACCTTCCTCGCGGTTACCGGACCGGCTTCCTTTCTCGGGGATCCTGAGTTAAAAACGCTGCAGATGTATATCGAAGAGATCAATGCCAAAGGCGGTGTTGATGGCAAACAAGTTGAGCTGGTGCATTACGATACCGGCGGTAACGCTAAAAAAGCGGTTAGCTTTGCCAAGCGCTTGATCAAGCGTGACAAGGTCGATGTCATCGTAGGCGGCTCTACCTCGGGTAGCACTCTGGCATCGATGCCAGAGATCAGTAAAGCAGGCGTCCCATTTATCTCATTGGCGGGATCGGTCAAAATCGTAGATCCGGTGAATAGTTGGACCTTTAAAACACCCCACACCGACCGGATGGCCGCATCCAAGGTCTATATCGATATGCAGGCGCGTGGCATTACCAAGGTCGCGCTGATCAGCGGTGATGGCGGTTTCGGCAAGTCGGGCCGCGCTCAGAGCCTGGCGTTGGCTGCTGATTTTGGTATCACCATCGTTGCCGATGAATCATACGGCCGCAAAGATACCGATATGACCGCTCAGGTGACTAATATTCGTTCCTCTGATGCACAAGCGATTCTGAACTTTGGTTTTGGTTCGGGACCCGCAATCGTGACCAAGAACATCCGTCAGCTTGGAATCGACCTACCTCTTTATCAATCCCACGGTGTAGCGTCTAAGAAGTATATCGAGCTGGCTGGTGATGCAGCCGAGGGTGTGCGCTTACCGGCTGCGGCGCTGTTAGTGGCCGATAAACTGGACGATAGTGACCCGCAAAAAGCGGTATTGGTCGCTTACAAAAAGGCTTATGAAGCCAAGCATGGTTCGGTGTCGACCTTTGGTGGGCACGCCTACGACGGCTTGCATATCGCTCTAGAAGCGATCGACCGCGCTAACTCTACCGATAAAGCGGCTGTTCGCGATCAGATCGAAGCCACTAAGGGTTTTGTCGGAACTGGCGGCATCTTTACCATGAGCAAGACGACCACCTAGGTCTTGGCCTAGACGCATTCCGTATGCTTGAAATCCGGAATGGAGACTGGACGCTGGTCAAATAAGGCTGGTTTTCATTTTTCTCTAGGATAGCTCAGCGGCTGCCTGCCATAGCCTGCAGATAATATTCTGTCGGAGATGAGGGTGGTTGCTGGGTGAGGTAAAGCATATGTTTGATCAGATTATTCAGTTTCTGGCTACAGGCCTGTCCATCGGTTCGACCTACGCCCTGGTGGGGTTGGGTTTTGCCATCATCTATAACGCTTCTGGCGTGGTGAACTTCGCTCAAGGTGAGTTTGTCATGTTGGGCGCCATGTCTGCGGTGGGACTGCTTGGAGCAGGGGTGCCCTATCCACTTGCGCTGCTGGTCGCGATAGTGATCGTGACGCTGGTTGGGTTTAGCTTAAATAAATTTGCGATTGAGCCCGCCCGTGGTGCATCGGTTGTTGCCACCATCATTATCACCATCGGAGCCTCTATCTTCTTGCGAGGAGCTGCGCTGCTGATTTGGGGCAAAGATATTTTCAGTATGCCGGCGTTTACCGGCGATGAACCGATTCAGATTGGCGCGGCTACTGTCGTGCCGCAAAACCTATGGATTATGGGGATCACCGTTGGCTTGGTCATTGGGGTGCGTTATTTCTTTGATAAGACCCTAATCGGGAAAGCGATCTTGGCTTGCTCGTGTAACAAGACCGCCGCCGGTTTGGTCGGCATTAATGTCAAATTGATGCTGCTGACCTCTTACGGTCTCTCTGCTGCTATCGGTGCGGTGGCCGGATTGTTGATCGCTCCGATCGCTTTCACCTCTTTTGATGCGGGTACGATGCTGGGGCTGAAGGGTTTTTCTGCCGCTATTCTCGGTGGTATGGGAAGCTCGATGGGCGCTGTCGCCGGTGGTTTGGTATTGGGAGTGCTGGAGTCACTGGGAGCCGGTTTGATCTCTTCTGGTTATAAAGATGCGATGGCTTTCGTCATTATCTTAGCGGTGCTGTTCTTCAAGCCTAGCGGGCTATTCGGTTTCAAATCGGTGGATCGTGTATGAGTCGTCTTAAAGGTTTTTATGTTTATGCGGCGGCAGTGGCGCTGTTGCCGATATTGTTTCCCGATAACTATTTTGTCACCGTCGTCGGTGCGACCATCCTGCTAAACGTGATTTTGGCCGTCGGCTTGAATCTGTTTATCGGCTATGCCGGCCAAATATCGCTAGGACATGCGGCGTTCTTTGGTATCGGGGCTTACAGCTCGGCGGTGCTAACGACACGCTTTGAGCTCAATGCTTGGCTAGCGATGCTGGTGGGATTAGGGTTGGTCTATGTAGTTGCCAACCTAGTGGCTCGGCCAATACTCAAACTTAAAGGCCATTATTTGGCCATGGCGACGCTCGGCTTCGGCATTATCGTCAATATCATTTTGGTGCAAGAGTCGTCCTGGAGTGGAGGCCCCGATGGTTTGGGCGATATTCCCACATTGTCACTGTTTGGTTTTGAAATCGATACCGACCTGCGTTGGTACGGCACGATCGCGTTCTTCTCCTTAGCCGCGATACTGGTGTCGCTGAATATCATCGACTCGCGTTCCGGACGTGAGTTGCGAGCAGTACACGGCTCAGAATTCGCTGCCCAGATGATGGGGGTTGATACGGTCAGAACTCGGACCAATGTGTTCGTTCTCTCGGCCATGTTTGCTTCGCTAGCGGGGAGTCTATTTGCCCACCAGCAGGCGTTTGTTAGTCCCGAGTCGTTTGGTTTTGGTTTTTCGATTGAGATCGTCACCATGGTCGTGTTGGGTGGAATGGCTTCCACCTTTGGCGCCGTGTTCGGTGCTATCGTGCTGACATTATTGCCTGAAACGTTAGTGGTGTTTGAAGATTATGAAATGCTCATCTTCGGAGGCATCTTGATGGGTGGCATGATCTTTATGCCGCAGGGTTTGTTTGTGTTCCTGACGCAAAAGATACGCGCGTTGTTGCATCGTCGCTCCGCCCCTTCGCAGAAGTCTCAAGATGCTCAAAAAACGCTGGAGTGTGACTCATGACAATTTTACAAGCTGTAAACTTGGATAAGCACTTTGGTGGCGTGGCGGCGGTGACCGACCTGAGTTTTTCGGTTACCGAAGGTGAAATCTATTCGGTTATTGGGCCGAACGGAGCGGGCAAGACCACCCTGTTTAATATGCTCTGTGGTTATTATGTGCCCAACGGCGGCTCCATCACCTTTGCCGGTAAGGATCTAGCCGGTATGGAAACCCATCAAATAGCCGCTCAAGGTATCTCGCGAACCTTTCAGAACCTGCAGGTGTTTTACAACATGACAGTGTTGGAAAATGTCATGGTGGGCTGTCACATGCGTACCCACACCGGCTTAATTAAGGCTGCCTTGCGGTTGCCTTCGGTGATACGCGAAGAGCGTCAGGTGCGTGAGTGGTCGATGGAAGCCTTGGAGCTGTGCGGGCTTGAACACTTGGCAGATCGTGAAGCAGGCTCGTTGCCTTACGGAGAGTTGAAACGGCTGGAAATTGCCCGAGCACTAGCGTCGGATCCAAAGTTTTTAGCCATGGATGAGCCTGCAGCGGGGCTTAACGATACCGAAACGGTCGAGATGCGGCAGTTGATCCAACGGCTTAAGGAGCGAGGCATTACGATCCTGCTGGTTGAACACAATATGGGGCTGGTGATGCAGATCTCTGACCGGGTGTTAGTGCTGGGGTTTGGTTGTCTATTGGCCGAAGGGACGCCGCAAGAGGTGCAGAATAATCCAGCTGTTATCAAGGCTTATCTGGGCGAGGATGTGTGATATGTCGATCGAACAACAACTAGAACCCTCATCTCAATCGAAAGTCTCTCTGAACCCGACCCTCAAAGTAGAAGGCCTAGCGAGTCATTATGGGCCGGTCCAAGCGATCGCCGATATCAGCCTTGAGGTATACCCCGGCGAGCTGGTAACCATTGTCGGGGCTAACGGTGCGGGTAAAACCACTTTGTTGCATACCCTCTCGGGTGTACAGCGCGCCAGTGCAGGCAGTGTCATGTTTGAAGGGGAGGATATTACCAACCGGGCCGCGCATCGTATTACCGCCGGTGGAATCTGTCATTCGCCTGAAGGACGGCAGGTCTTTGCACCGTTGAGCATCGAAGATAATCTGCAGCTAGGGGCGTTTGCTCGCAAAGATAATAAAGCGGTGATCGAAGCCGAGATAGAACATATCTATAGCCTGTTTCCGATTTTGAAAGAGAAGCGGCTACAAGCGGCCGGTAACCTTTCAGGCGGGCAGCAGCAGATGCTGGCCATCGGCCGGGCGATGATGGGGAAGCCCAAGCTGTTACTGTTGGATGAGCCTTCGATGGGCTTGTCACCACTGTTGGTAGGGGAGATTTTTAATGTAATTCAGGATCTCAATAACCAAGGGGTGACCATCTTATTGGTTGAGCAGAATGCCCGTGCGGCGTTGAAGATTGCCGATCGAGGCTATGTGCTCGAGTCGGGCCGGGTGGCGTTCTCCGCCTCCGCCGAAGAGCTGCTCAATGATGAATCGGTACAGAAAGCCTATTTAGGCCATTAAGCCTTAGACAATCGTTTTCCAGGCGGCGGGAGCCCCTGTTAAGAGGAATTAACCGATGTATATAGAAACGATCATGACCTCTGATGTGCTGATGGTCGAAGAAGATACCAAAATGACTCATCTGGCTGGGCTGATGCAGGCTAAGCGGATCCGTCACATACCCGTGACCGATGGCGATGGGCGTTTACAGGGAGTGTTGTCGCATCGCGATGTGCAGAAAGCCTCGCCTTCGGATATCACCACCCTGTCAGCCGGTGAAGTGAACTATCTGCTGTCAAAGCTAACCGCAAAAGACATCATGCATCGTAATGTGATCTCTTGTTCGCCAACGACCTTGGTAGAGGATGCTGCCTGCTTGATGCGCGAGCACACCATCGGCTGTCTGCCCGTGGTGGATAATGACAAGTTGGTCGGAATTATTACCAGTGTCGACCTGCTGGATTTTTTCCTCGATATCACCGGCTGTAATGAGCCAGATGCCGCCAGGCTCTCGATTCGGATGAAGGACCAAAAAGGCGCGCTATCAAAGCTGCTGGCCTGCTTGGACGAACTCGGTGGTTATGTGGTTAGTGTGATGACGCCTCAGCACCAGCAAGATGACGAGGAGGGCACGCGCCATCTTGTTCTGCGATTCAAAGCTGACGATCCGCAGGGAGTGAGACAGCAATTGGGCGAACGCGGGTATAGCATCGTTACCGAGACGTATCCGAAAGGTTAAACTGCTTTATACCCAGCGGGTTTTTGAGCCTGCAGAGCCCGGCAAGTTAGCTTGTCGGGCTTTTTTATGGCTATGTCCCAATTAGTTGTTGCGGCACTCGACCGGTTGCCTCTAACAAACA
>JBALWS010000078.1:0-21092 GCA_036960405.1 Halopseudomonas sp.
GCCAAGCGGCGGGGGTATGCTGCAGATAGGATTTGGCCGATCGAGACGCTCGCGCTAACGCCGCCAGCCGGCCTGGATACAGCTCAGCCCAGGATTGACGAAACACAAAACCCAGCATCGGTAGCTGGCTTTCGAGTCCTAGCTGCGCGCTGGTCTGTTTCAGGTTGAACAGCACCGGGTAACCCTGGGCTTTCAACCGCGCAGCGTAATGCCAGAAGGTGATCACCGCGTCGAGTCGGCCCTGCTGCAGCGACGCACTGAGTAGCGGCGGCGCACCGTACTGTTGTTCGGTGGTAGCCAGCAGGTCGATACCCTGCTGCATCGCTTGTGCCCTTAACAGCAACCAACCTTTGCTCGCCGGCCCGCCTGCAATACCTATCCGCTTGCCTTTAAGATCGGCCAAACTGGTGATCGACGACTCTTTGGTCAACACCAGCTCGCCTATAGAGGTCGAAAAGGGGATAAACTGCAGCGCCTCGCCTCGAGATCGCTGGCGGCTGACCCAGATCCAATCGGCCACAATCACATCCACCGAACCACTCATCAACGCGGTTCGGGTCGCACTCATCCCCGCCAGAGGCATCACTTGCAGCGAAAAACCCTCGGCACGATCCAACGCCTGACGCCGAATCGTCTCCAGTTCCCAGCTTAACGTGCCAAATTTAAGTGCAGCCACCCGAACCTCGGGCAACACGGCAGCGGCAATCAAACGCGGCGATACGGCGAGCAGCAACACAACCGCAATCTGGCAGCTTAGCCGCCGACAACGAGACAATGGGATAGCAAACATCGGCCGCTCCCCCGAATATGAAAAACCGGCCTTTCATCATCTGGACGGTTCTGTGGATTGAAAGATCAGGTTACCGGTAGTCGATAACAGCCAAACATAGTACTTTCGGCCCCTTTTTTAAGGCCGAAGGTACCATTTCGACTGTAGGCCTTTCGCGCTTTAATGGGACAACATAATAAGAAAGGAGTTACCGACCATGCAGTCGCTCCACCCCACTTCTCAAACAAATACTAGCGGTCTGATATCGCAGCCCTTTTCAGAACCCGATAAAATGGTTCAGAATACAGACGACGATATCAACCCGCTGGAATCTTCCGTGTATAAACTACTGATCGCCGACGACCATCCGTTATTCCGTGAAGCGATCGCCGATGTTATTCGTGCTCGCTACCCCGATGCCGAGATCCTCCAATCAGAAAACCTTGATGCCGCAGTCGAACAGGCCGACGAGCACGACGATCTTGACCTGATTCTGCTCGACCTCAACATGCCGGGTATGCACGGGCTCAACGGCCTGATGCAACTGCGTAACGATGCCCCCACCATCCCGGTGGTGATCATCTCGGCTGAAGAGGATAAAAGCATTGTGCTGCAGGCGATGACCTATGGTGCGGTCGGTTTTATCATCAAGTCACTACCCCGTGAAAAGATGACCCAGGCATTGGAGCAAGTGTTGGCAGGCCAGGTTTATCTGCCCTCGGATGTGATTCGCTCCTCCGACAACAGCGGCAACACCCGCCGGCGCCAGCATGAAAATCAGATCCCTACCGAGATGCTAAACAGCCTGACCCGGCGCCAGCTGTTGGTACTGGAGCGGATGTCGAGCGGCGAATCGAACAAGCAGATCGCCTACAACCTCTGTATTGCAGAAACCACCGTCAAGGCCCACGTCTCGGCAATCCTGCGTAAACTCAACGTCCACAACCGCATTCAAGCGGTGCTGTCGGCGGGTAATATCGACTTCAACCAATACCTTAAGCGCTGAAATACCAAGCGCGGCGTGAGAACTGTCGCTGCGCTTCTATACAAGATCGAGACGCAAAGAGCTCGTTCGCCAATTCCCTTGCTGTGCCACTAGCCAGAGTTTTTACCGGCATGGCACAATAGCGCCTCTTTCAACTGCTAGGGAAAACGCGCGTGATCAAACTGATCCTCATCCTGGCCGCCATCGCGGTGATCTTTTACGGCTTTAAGCGGTTCAGCAACAATCCGCAAATTGCTGCTGATAACGTCCGCATAGGCGAACAGTTTCTTAGCGGCAACGCTACCGAGCAAGGCGTGCAAACCAGCAGTTCCGGTTTGCAATACAAAGTATTGGAGCCAGGCAGCGGCACTGAGCATCCCGGCCCGACCGACCGGGTTAAAGTGCATTACCATGGCACGCTGATCGACGGCACCGTATTTGATAGTTCGGTAAAACGCGGTGAACCGATCGACTTTGGCCTCAACCAAGTGATCGCCGGCTGGACCGAAGGGCTACAAACCATGGTCGAGGGCGAGAAAACTCGGCTATTTATCCCCAGTCAGCTGGGTTACGGCAACAGTTCGGCAGGATCGATCCCACCGGGGTCGGTGCTGATTTTCGATGTCGAACTTCTTGCGATCAACCCCTAAGTAGCGATCGTCACACTAATGCATCAAACCATCGATCCCAGCCTCTGCCCGCTGTGCGGGCAGAATAATGCCTGCCTCAACGTTAGCTGCGGTGGCGGGCCTGAAAACAACTGCTGGTGCAATGATACCGCCGTTACCTTCCCTGCTGAACTCTGCGCCAAAGTCCCCGAAGCGAACCGCCGCAAGGCCTGTATCTGTCGTAACTGTGCCGATGCTCACTCTAAAGCCTTATCACAGTAATAAGCGGCTGCACGCTCAGCGCGTTACAAAATTTCCTAGCAATAAAGCCTTATGCGACAGCTACCGACCAATAAACTTAAAAACGGTAGTGCTTTCTCACATCAACGCTGTCTTTTTTTGTGATGAAAGGATATAAAGCCCCCGAATAAGTATTTATCCTAATGGAGTAGAAAATGTCACCTCGAATTGCCCGCAGCCCAGAAGACGCCGTTGCCTCGATCAAGGACGATGAAGCGATCTGGACCCACAATATGGCGGCAACACCTGTTGTGCTGTTCAAAGGTCTGGCAAAGCACGCCCTGTCTCGTCGTAACCTGACCTTGATGCAGCTGCATACCGAGGGTGAGGGTGCCGAATTAATGGTATCGCCAGAGCTGAAAGGCCACCTGCGCTGCCGCTGCTTTTTTGTTTGCGCCGCCACCCGTAAAGCGGTCCAAAATGGCGATGCAGACTATGTACCGATGCTACTGGCCGAGGTGCCCAAACTGATTCGCCGCGGCGAACAACGGGTCGACACCGCTATCGTTCAGGTCAGCCCTCCGGATGATCACGGCAACTGTTCGCTGGGGGTGTCGGTTGAGGCGACCCACGCTGCATTGGAGAAAGCCGGCAAGATCATCGCCCATATCAACCCCAATATGCCGCGCACTCACGGTGACGGCATCATCGCCTACAACAAGTTGCACACCGTCTACGAAGAAGCGGCACCGATTAGCTGCCACCAGCCGGCACCTCAAAGCAAAGTCTGCCAGGCGATCGGCCAACATGTCGCGGGACTCGTACAGGATCGCGACTGTATCCAAACCGGTATTGGCGCCATTCCCGATGCGGTACTTGCTTGCCTCGGCGACCGTAAGGACCTGGGTGTTCACACGGAGATGTTTTCTGACGGTCTACTGCCGCTGATCAACAAAGGCGTCATCACCGGAGCATATAAGAAGAATCATCCTGGCAAGATCGTCACCACCTTCGTGGTCGGTAGCCAGAAGCTTTATGACTTCGTTGACGACAACCCTGCGGTACAGTTTTTGGATACCGAATATGTCAACGATATGCGCAGCATTCAGCGCAATCCACAAGCGATGTCGATCAATAGCGCGCTGCAGGTTGATCTGACCGGTCAGGTCTCGGCAGATTCGATGGGAACCAAAATTTTCTCCGGCTTCGGCGGCCAGGTCGACTTTGTCCGCGGTGCCTCATTGTCTGAGGGTGGACGCGGGGTGATCGCCCTACCCTCAACAGCCGCAGGAGGCACTATCTCACGCATCGCTACCACCCTCAACGATGGCGCCGGCGTGGTGACAACTCGAGCGCACGTTCACTATATCGCCACCGAATATGGCGTTGTCAGCCTGCGGGGCCGCAGTCTGCGCGAGCGCTCAAGAGACCTGATCGAAATTGCCCATCCAGATTTTCGCGAGGCGCTGAATAAGGAAGCGTTCGAAAAACTGCACCTGAGCTTTAACTAAGCCTCCTCAGAACCTAATCCCCGGCAGCCGCTGCTATCGGGGATTTTTAGTTTGAATAATGTAAAACTCAACCCTCATCATCGATCACCGCTCCGCCGTATATCTCGCTAAACAATCGCGGCATTCGTTTCGGCTTTCCTGAAGATATCTCGATACACATAAACTGCCAGCTTGCTCTGAGTATCAGCGCATTATCGCTAGGTCTGATAATCTGAAAGTCGCGCTGCAAACGCATCTTGCCGTCAGAGTTAACCAGCCTGCTCGACAGTTCGAGCGCTTCACCTTGGTAGGTTGCTGCCAAGTATTCATATTCGGCTTTGACGATCGCCATCGCCCGGTCTTGCTGCCGGTAGCTATCGAGCCCTATTCCCAAAAACTCTGAGTGTTGCCAAGCAGCCCGTTCACACCAGTGGACGTATACCGCATTGTTGGTGTGGTCCAACCCATCAATATCAGCCTCGGCAGGCATCACATTGATGCTGAAAACCTTGGGATGGTCCCATGAAAGTGTCATCTAAGGAGCCTTATCGACGATAATTTACAGCAGTGTAAGGGAGCCATTGAGTAAGTCCAGAATCGCTTCAGTCTGAACAGGAATGGCAGAAAAAGTGAAACAACAAAACTAGCCACTGACTTGTATCAGGTTACACCCTCAAACCGTACCAATTAGGCATTATTCCTATATTCATTCATCAAGGTTTATTCACAATCGAATAAATAAATCGTATTCAGATAGGTGAGTGTAATGAAGTCGCATTGGATAATAGTCGCGATATTATTAATGGCCGGTTGCTCTGATCAAAACACCGATTCTTTAACGATGACTGACCAACAACTTTTTGATAAATACTGCGCCGGCTGCCATAAGCAGAGCGGTAAAGGTAATTTCTTAGCGGGCATACCCGCTAACGTACGGACTCAACTCGATAAAGAATCCATTATGCAATTGATCACCAAGGGGCTACCCGCGCATGAAGGGATGCCGATACTGAACGATATTAGCCCCGAACAATCAGAGCAAATCGCCAACTATCTACTGTCGATGAAGATAAAATGATGCATTAGACCGACTTCATTTCGAATCAACGTAAGCGCCAAACTAAACAAAGCCCCCATTCCATCCGCGATTGGGGGCTTTTTACGAAGTGTTACAGGCTGTTCCTGCCCGTGCCTTTTACGGGCGACATGTTTTTTTATTAGGGATTTTATTAATCTTCATTCACTTTCTTTTCAGATGCTCGAAATGATTGTAATAACTTATCGGATGAGCATTCCGATAAAACCAAGGTCAACGGGGATACCGAGCATTAAGATGCAGTCATAAACATACTAAATTCTGTAAATGGCATAGCAATAGGACCAAACCCAAGCAAGGAACCAAAAACAGGGCTATCAAACTCTCGGCAATTATACCCAAGATCGATAACTGAAAACCAATCACTATTAATACAATAATTTCTAGCACTAATTTCAGCATGCTTACTTTCTTTATTCCTAGAAATTTATTATTCGGCCGGCACGAATATTGTTATATTCAGCAAAATATTCTCATATTTTATTATCTATTTGTTGTCCATTAATGATGGGGATAGCTACTTCCATGTGTACAACATGTTTTTTATGAATCCCCATCTTGAAGGGGAATATAAGACCTGTAAGGTGATATTTAGAATAGTTTTCACTACACGGCTTGCCCCGTCCACACTTGGAAAATGCTTGCCACTAACCTAATATGTGCGCTGGTCAATTTATTCCCCAGCTAGGCGTGTCATTCAGTAAATATTATGAAAGTTGTTATTGTAGAGGATGAGCGTCTAACGGCGATGTTTCTGGAAGAAACACTGGAGAAGCTAGGCTGTTTGGTGGTTGGTCTTTTTGACGAGGCTGCTACTGTGCTGGAATTTGTCGAACACAATGCGGTGGATTTCATCATTATGGATGTCGAGATCCAAGGTGATCTGAACGGGGTACAGGCCGCTATTGAGTTGCGGAAGAAATTTAATATCCCCTCAGTTTTTATTACCGCCCACAACGATAGCACTACCATTAGTAATGCGATGCAGGCCGAGCCACTGGGGTATGTCATCAAGCCAATTAGTGTCAGTCATGTCGAATCGGTGGTGGGTGTTGTCAAAGGGCTTCTTGGCGTTAAGAGCAAAACCAATAGCGCTAGCATCCCGGGGCAAACGCTATTGGGCCTTGGCTATTCATACCACTATGAAACAAAAAATCTGTTTCGTGACGATGCCCCTGTGGAGCTGACCTCCAGTGAACTGAAACTGTTTGATCTGTGTCTGCGTCGCCAAGGCTCTATCGTCCCTTACGACGTTATTGATGAACATGTCTGGGACACTAAGGTGGTTTCTGACAGTACTCGCCGTGGCCTTTATCATCGGCTGCGCCACAAACTCAATAATCAACTGTTCGAAACCGTGACGGGGATCGGTTGCCGTATCCAGCTTCCTGGAAGATAGTATCCAGTCGTCATTTCATCCCTGTTTGTTAAAAACAAACACAAATCAAACACCGTTCAAACACCGTTCAAACACCGTTCAAACGCTCGCTCGATAGCATAAGTATCAAACAACTTATGGTCGAAATCGGGCGGTGACACAATGGATAAATTAACGCACTTCAAGTGGAAATATTTGGGCCTGCTGTTAACGGCTGGTGTGATGGCGGGAACGCTACCGGGATGTGGCAGCGGTAGTGGTATCAGTAGTAATGAAACTGGCCCCGATGATACAGCGCCTACTGTCACTGTGACTCCCGCTGATGGCGCTACCGATGTTGAGCGCAATGCCGTGATCAGCGCCACATTCGATGAAGATATGTTTGCCATCACCGTCGACGAGAGCGGTTTCAGCTTAAGTGATGGCAGCAACGTAAACGGTACGCTGAGCTTTGATGCGATGGCCAATGTGGCCACCTTCACCCCCTCTGACAAGCTTGCAGTGCTGACCCGATACAACGCAGTTCTTGCCGGGTCGATTACCGATCTGTCCGGTAATCCGCTCGCGCCAGTGAATTTGAGCTTCACCACCGCTGACGGAACCTGGGGCTCTGAGGGGCTGGTTGAGAGCCAATCCAACGATGCCGGCAACCCAGGTATCGCTCTTGCCGCTAACGGCGATGCCATCGCGGTATGGGAGCAGCAGGACGGAGTTCTTGTCAACATATGGGCCAATACCTACAGTGCCGACAGTAGTAGTTGGGGAACCGAGGTACTGATTGATAGTGAAGATCTTGGAGATGCGCATGACCCCAAAGTTGTCGTCGATGACAACGGCAATGCTACGGTGGTGTGGCAACAACATGATGGTACCCGCGAAAATATCTGGGCCAGCCATTACAGCGCCAGTAGTGCTAGCTGGGGCAGTGCGGCGTTGATAGAAAATCAGGACTCCGGCAGCGCTGAGCGCCCGGAAATTGCGATGGATGTGAACGGTAACGCCATGGTTATCTTGGCTATAGGCTCAGACCTCTGGGCCAATTATTACAATGCGAATGGCAGTTGGAGCGGGGAGATTAATATCGATAACGATAATCAATATATTAATTCGCCCAGCGTTGCTTTTGATAGCGATGGCAACGTCGTTGCGGTGTGGCAGCAGTATCACAATCCTGCTCCCTACCTAAACAACATCTGGGCTAACCACTACACGGCGGGGTCCGGTTGGGGGGCCGCACAACTGATTGAAAACGATGACATCTATAATGGATCCAACCCCCAGGTGGCGGTCGAACCTAGTGGTAATGCAATTGCGATCTGGATTCAATACGATGCGACCCATATAAATCTACACGCCAGTCGCTATGACAGCACAACAGAGCGTTGGGAAGCCTCGGAGGTTATCAGCAGCATAGCTCAAGGAACCTATGCAACTATAAGTGGGCACAAAATCGCCTTTGCTGCAGATGGTAGCGCCATAGCGGTGTGGCAGCAGTCGATAGGTGATTCTCCTTCTGTGTCAGATATCATCGCCAGCCACTATAGCGCAGCAACGGGTTGGGGCAGTGCCAGCGTCATCGATAGCATCGCTGACTACGATGTCTATGAGCCAAAGATTGCAATGGATAGAAATGGCAACACGCTCGCATTATGGGGCCAGGAAAACAGTGCCTTTTCCAACGATATCTGGGTCAATCGTTATATTGCGGGCAGTGGCTGGAGTGGAGCGCAAATCATCGAAGGCAATACTGATCCAGTACTCGATGCGGATGCTTACCAGATCGCTATGAATAGTAACGGAGAGGCGATGGGGATATGGCAACTCGAAAATGACGACACCGAAACCGATGCCCATATCTGGGCCAATCGTTTTGAGTAGCCTGAGCCGATTACTGAAGATGGCGTTTCAGGATTTGTGATTCAGGAGGGTGTATGTACCCTCCTGGTCCAAACGGGTAACGCTGGTAGCCGAGACCGCAGGCTATTTTCTAAATTGTCGCATCTTCCTGATAAACCAATTAGATTACCTCCCATAAATTCTCTAATAACATAACAATATGCGCATTAAAAATATCGGCGTTTGGTTATTCTTTACTCTTAGCTTGTTGGTTTTAAGCGGCCCAGGTTTTGCTGCGGATAACCCCCACAACTTCCGGATCGTTACCGAGGAGTTCCCCCCCTACAACTACACCAAAAATAACGGTGAGATCGTGGGCATCTCCACCGAGATCGTGCGTGAGATTGTTAAAAGAACAGGCCATCCCGACAACATAGAAGTCATGCCCTGGGAAAAAGGTTACCGGCTGACCCAGCAACAGGATGGCATCGTATTATTTTCCACTACCCGTACGCCTAGCCGTGAAAAACTGTTCAAGTGGGTTGGCCCCATCGTGCCCAATAATTTAGTCTTTTTCGCCCGCAGAGGTTCCGGCATATCGCTCAACAACATTGAGCAGGCCAAGCAAGTCTCTGCCATTGGTGTCTACAAAGATGATTTTGGTGAACTCTGGTTGCAGGAAAACGGGTTCAATAATCTTGATGCGGCCGTTGAGAACAGCCTGAATGTGGCCAAGCTTATCAATGGAGATATCGACCTGTGGATAGCCAACGAACTGACCGGCAAACACATGCTTGCCCAAGCAGGTGTTGAGAACCAGGTTGATAAGATTTTCGATGTCCAGAAAGATTACATGTTCATCGCCTTTAGCAAGAACACTCCCGACAAAATCATTGAGCAGTGGCAAAAATCGCTTGATGAAATCAAATCTGATGGTACCTATGCGCAGATTTTTAGCGAGTGGATCATGTTCTCCTTCACCGATGACCTAAGGCCTGAGACTCAACAACAGATCGTTCTGACAGAAAGTGAGCAGGCGTGGATTAAGCAGCACCCGGTTATCCGAATGGCACCCGATCCTGATTATGCTCCGTTCCAGTTCAGGGCAGAGAATGGCCGCTCAAAAGGGGTGGCGGATGACTACCTTCAACTTGTCGGTCAAAAACTGGGGTTACGTTTTGACTCCGTTCAGACAGCAAGCTGGGGCGATTCACTCAAGCTGGTAAAAGATCATAAGGCCGACCTGGTCGCTGTGGCGGCGAGAACCGATGAGCGTATGGAATATCTGCGCTTTACCGATCCTTATGTCGAGTTTCCGGATGTCATCATTACCCGCACCAGTCATACCAGCGTGTCTTCCCTTAAGCAGCTAGAGGGAAAAACGATCGCCTCTATTGAGGGGTTTGCTATTAACAAATTCCTAAAGCAGAAGCATCCTGACATTACTGTGATTATGGCGCCTGACGTTAAAAGCGCACTGCAAAAAGTGTCGCTGGGAGAGGCTGATGCTGCCGTTATGAACATCGCCACAACCAGTTACACCATAGAGAAGTGGAATATCACCAATCTACGTATCAATGAGTTGGCCGGTTTTTCATACAAACTCGCGTTTGCCTCACGTCGAGACTGGCCGATGCTAAACCAGTTATTGGACAAGGCGCTGAATGCTATCTCAGAGGATGAAAAAAGACAGATTTTAAGGCAATGGATAGCCATCACCCCAGATCGCACTGAAGCAGATGTAGAGCTGGCGTTTACTCCAGAGGAGGAGCAATGGCTGGATGATAACCCAATAATCCTGGCTGCCTCAGATCCAAAGTGGGCACCGATGGAATTTATTGATGACAAGGGCAATTTTTCCGGCATGGTGGCCGACTACATGGGGCTGATGGAAAAAAGGCTGGGGATAAAGATCGAGTTAATTCCCCAGGATAGCTGGAGTGATGCGTTAGAAAGCGCTAAACAGCGCAAGGTCTCTATGCTCACCTCTGCAGCCAGAACCCCTGAGCGTGACAAGTACATGCTCTTTACCGAACCCTATCTGGAGTTGCCCGCGGTCATTATTGTCAACAACAGGGCCGAGGGGATATCTTCAATGGCCGATCTGCGCGGCAAGAAGGTGGCTGTTGTTAAAGACTACGGCACCCATGACTTTCTGAAAAAAGGTTTTCCCTATCTGGAGCTGTTACCCGTATCAGATATCAATAGCGGACTCTACGACGTCTCATACGGCAAGGCCGATGCATTTGTTGGCAACATCGCTTCCGCCTCCTATTTTATAGAGAATAACGCTATCCAGAATCTTCGTGTGGCGGGAGAGTCGGGTTATGTTTTTGAACTGGGTATCGCCTCAAGGAATGATTCGCAAGCGCTGCATCAAATTCTGCAAAAAGGACTGGCTTCGATCACAGCAGATGAGAGACAGGTTATCTATCGAAAATGGATCGGGCTCAAGTCCAAAGCGTGGAAGCTGACCAAGGAGCAGCTCATCGCACTGTTCGCCATTGCGGGGGCACTGCTGATCATTGCAGTTCTTTTCTGGACCGTTGTTCTCAAAAGAACGGTTAGAACCCGAACCGTTGAACTGGAACAATCCCTTGCTCGCTCCCGTGCCATTCTGGAATCGACCACCGACGGTATTCTGGTAGTCGACAAGAAAGGAGGGATTTACAGCTTTAACCAGAAATTTCAGGAGATATGGCGTTTTCCTGAAGCCATTGCGAATGCAAAGCAACAAATGGCGTTCACCGAATACGCCATGAAGCAGTTAAAAGACCCGCAAGGGTTTCTCAAAACAATGAAAGAGCTGTCTCACCAGGTAGATCTTACCAGCTCGAGTATCTTACTTTTTAAAGATGGCAGAATTGTTGAGCACGCCACGCGGCCTCAGCAAATTGGCAATGAAAACATCGGTATCGTGTGGAGTTTTCGGGATATTACCCAACAGAGAAAGGGGGAAGAAGATCTGAAAGCGGCCATGCAAGCGGCCGAAAACGCCAATCATGCCAAAAGCAATTTTCTGGCCACCATGAGCCATGAGATGCGCACCCCGATGAATGCAGTTTTGGGTATGTCACACCTGGCCTTAAAGCATGAAGCCTCACCAAAGCAGCGTGACCGTCTTAACTCGATCCAGATGGCGGCCAGGTCATTACTGGGGTTGATTAGTGACATCCTTGACCTCTCTAAGATCGAAGCGGGCCACCTGGAACTGGAAAGGATTGAGTTTGATCTTGATAGATTGTTGGAAAGTACCGCAGTGGTTGCAGGGTATCAGGCGCTAAATCAAGGGCTGGGTTTTGCGATACATGTTCGCCGCGATGTGCCCCGAAGATTTGTTGGTGATCCACAGCGCCTCGGACAGATCCTGCTTAATCTGGTGGGAAATGCAGTGAAGTTCACCGATTCGGGAAAGGTTGAAGTCAATGTTTCGGTTGCTGAGCGTAGCGACGATCAGCTCTGTTTGCGTTTTGATGTATCCGATACCGGGATAGGCCTGACGCGCCAGCAGACTGAGGTGATTTTCAGCGCCTTTACCCAGGCAGATAGTTCGACCACCCGCCGCTATGGCGGTACAGGGCTTGGTCTGAGTATCTCCAGTAAACTGGTAGATAAGATGGGAGGGACACTGGAAGTGGACAGTGAACCCGGTCAAGGCAGTACCTTTAGTTTTACCGTCTGGATGCGGTTAGTGGGTGGCGAGATCCGCCGAGCCGATGAGACCGTTGAACTGGCCGAGAGCCAAATATTGCTGGCGGGGTCGCAGTTTGCCAATCTCGGTGCGCTGGCCGAACTGCTGCAGCGTGCCGGTGCTAGCGTGATCGTCATTGACGATGCGGGCCGCGCCATGGCGGGCCAGAACGAGGGCAAGTTACCTTTCGATCTGATCGTTGTCGATATTCGTGATGCGCGTGAACAGGACTGGTACCGGCTAAGCGCTGAACTCCCCCCCCAGGCTGTTGTCCTGTTACTGGCAGACCATGAACTGGAGTTAACCGAGCCCAACAAGGTGAGCTGTTTGCACGGTCCCATTACGCCGTTCTCACTGACCCGCGCGGTAGCCATGGCCCTTGGGCAACAGATTCCAGATAGTAGAGACTTATCAGCAGCTAGCCTTTCCAAACTTGGCGGACGGCGGGTTTTACTGGTCGAAGATAACATCATGAACCAGCAAGTGGGTCGAGGCTTACTGGAAGAGTGTGACATAGCGGTCACTATTGCAGCTGATGGCATGACAGCCCTTAAAATCCTGGATCAAGCAAGCTTTGATCTGGTACTGATGGATATCCAGATGCCAGGTATGAATGGCTATGAAGTGACCCGGGTTATACGTCAGGATTCGCGCCTAAATGACCTTCCGATCATTGCGATGACCGCTCATGTGATGGAGGATGTCCGTCAATGTTGCATGGATGCAGGGATGAATGATTTTATCACCAAGCCGATTGAGCCCGAACGCCTGTATGCCGTTCTCAGCCAGTATATTGAGTTGATCAAACCCACCCCGACGGACGATACGCAACAGCAACAGAATGTCGCTCTGTTTGGAAAGCTACCGGGTATCAATGTTAGCCAGGGGCTATTCCACACCGGTGGAAACGTGGGGCTGTATGAAAAGTTGTTGCGAGAATTTGGATGCACTCATGCGAGCGATGCGGTAACCCTCAAGAGCCTACTGGAACAGCGTCAGGACGAAAAAGTGCGCCGGCTAGTGCATTCGCTAAAGGGTATTAGTAGTAGTCTCGGAGCTGCTGAGCTGCAACGGCTTTACCAAAAGATTGAACAGCATTTACCGGATCAGGTTAGCGATGTTGATATTAATGCGCTGCTGAAAGCACACCAACGGGTGCTGGATGGCATTAACCAGCTTCCGCAAGTTGTCGTACATCCGCTGGCAAATACAGCGGCTGAGAAAACGTCCTGGAACGAACTGGTGGTGCAAATGGAGGGCTTGCTTAAGCAGGGTAATGTTCGCGCATTGGGTCTGTTATCAGAATGTGTGTATCATCTGGACGAAACTCAATCTGAGCTGATGGAAGAGCTGACACAACGACTGGAAGGTTACCGATTCGATGATGCTATCAAGACCCTGAGGCTGCTAGATACCAAGATGAATCTAAAAGAATGAGCGATAAGCGATGAACGAACGGCGTGAGACCGTCCTGGTGGTGGATGATAAGCCATACAATCTTCACTTATTAATCGAGGTGCTCAGCGACAGCTATGAAATTCTGGTGGCAACCAGCGGCGCGGAAGCGATCAAACGAGTACATTCCGATACCCCTCCTGATCTGATTCTTCTCGATATCGTGATGCCTGAAATGGATGGCCTGCAGGTTTGTCGCAAACTGAAAGGCGATGCTGCTACCAGCCATATTCCGGTGATTTTTGTGACCGCTAAAGGTGATATTGCAGACGAAACTGAAGGTCTGGCCGTTGGCGCGGTTGACTATATTTCAAAACCGATCTCGCCAGCGATAGTGCTGGCACGCGTGAAAACACACCTGAAACTGAAAGCTCAAACCGATCTGCTCACCCGGCTCTCGATACAGGATCAGTTAACCCAGCTACCTAACAGACGTCACTTTGACAAATGCCTGGACGATGAGTGGCGGCGACATATGCGTACCAGCTGTGCGTTTTCCATTGTGATGATGGATGTTGATCACTTTAAGCAGTACAACGACAATTATGGGCACTATGCAGGTGACGAGTGTTTGCAGCAAGTTGCATCGGCCCTGAATAGTGTGGTCCAGCGTGCCGCAGAGGTGGTCGCACGCTTCGGTGGCGAGGAGTTCGTCGCGCTGCTGCCGATGACCGATAATGCCGCCGCGATGGAAATGGGCAACCGCTTCCGCCAGCAGGTTGAGGCGCTTGGACTCAAGCATGAGCACTCTTCAACTGGCGACTGCGTTACCATCAGCATCGGTGTTGCTACCTGTATTCCCAAAGAGCACACTGACCCCCGGCTGTTACTCGAAACGGCTGACCGAATGCTCTACGATGCCAAAAAGAAGGCCCGCAACTGTGTTGTTGGGGGCACCCTCAATAAAGATGAAAACCTGGTCAGAAGTGAATAATCATTTTTACGAAAGTTGCTTTTGAAAAAAAACCTCATCTTTTTGTTGCTGAAAAATACCAAAAACTCCAATCTCATATCGTAACAAAACATAATTTAGACCCAGCGTCCTACGACCACTGTAGGATTTTGATCTTATTGCACGCCGAATAACAGAGCACAAACAGCCTATTGCTGAGCGGCTCTTCGCCGAAAAATTTAAACACAAAACAGAATACAACAAGGCTTAATCTGGGCAATCCAAACCAAGCCCTACATCAACTCAAACCAACCGGTAATGATTCTTCACCTCTACACCATCCTCGACAAACGCCTTTCTGGTTTTTATTTGGTCCCTGTCGATACTCGATAGCACTTGTATCACATCGGATAAGATATCTTTGTGGTAGCGGTGTGAACTGTGAACCGAAACCGTTTCCCCTACCCGGTCTTTATATTTGGCGATCGAATCTTTATTGGCGTGCTGTTTAGCATCGACCACCACCACATTGGGAGGCAGGTTGCCGTAGTCATTAGCGCCATGTCTGCCTAGACGGTTGGCGCCAAAACGTTTGGCACTGGAGGCTTTTAAAGCCCGGTCATGCTTGGAGTAATAGACGTGAACCCGCCTAGAGAAATCGGCGATGTACTGCCCCTTGCCGTCCGCTTCGATATCTCCCGAGGCAATATCGGGCGCTAGCAAAACGGTCTCATCGAACAACATCCGCCCTGTCGGGTTACCCAGCTCATCCGACAGGTACTCCGCCCCTTTGCGAAGCATATAGTTGCCCATCGAATGGGCGATGCAGAACGTCGAGGAGAAGCAATCTTGTTGATTGCGAGTGGCCAGATCATTGATATCGAGTAAAAAGCGGGTAAAAGCGCCTACCGAATCCCTGACCTCTTCTCGATCCGACAGATAGTAAGCAGTCTTTCCGGAAGAGGGCCACGAGAAACCGATAAGAATCAGGTTACCACCACACAGCGGCGACAGATGTTTATCGAGGTCATACAGTTCGTCGATACTCTCCTGATAATCATTGTTAAAGCCGTGAATATAAATACCCACTTTTGGCGTTACACCCTTAATCTCTTTGATCTCTTTGAGCTTTGACAACAAGGCGGTCTCAAACCCGCGTCGACCACGTTTGTTAAATTTGTCCTTACCTCGAGAGGCGTTGTTGTAGTCGTACAGGTAATCAAATTTCTTATTGCGCTGCTCTTCATCACCATATTTGCCGTTAATAATGCGCCTGTTAGTAACCATGAAAATCATGGGACACCTCCTGTGAGAGAATGGGTACAGCCAAACAGGATTAAATATAGTCCACGATCAAATTATCATCGGTGGGCGGGAGATGCGTCCAACTGAGTCTCTACCGCCGTGACAACGTCTGCAGAGCTAGGCTGGATCAGGTGCTGAATCACCGCTTTGAGTTTGGCCGGTCGCACCGGTTTATTCATCAGCCGATAACCCCGCGTTCGAACCTGTTGCTTCAGTTCGTTGCTGTAATTGGCGGTGATCATCAATACCGGAGCGTCGATCGCCAGCTCTTGCTGCATCCGCTCGACCGCCTCAAGTCCGGTTTTATCATCATCAAGGTGATAGTCGGCAACGATCAGATCGAGCGACCCGAGTTGTTCGGCCTGTGCGGCGATGTCCTCATAACGCTGCGCGATCAACACCTCGCAGCCCCAACCCTGCAACAACACCTGCATCGCTTCACAGATCGAACGCTCGTTATCCAACACCAACACACGCCGGTCACGCAGTTGCTGATCGGCGAGTTGCTGCCAATAGGCCGACTGAACCTCTGCCTTTACAGCCGAACTGTTGATGGAACCATAAGGCACCAATACTGAAAAGCAGGAGCCGACTCCAGGCTGCGAACTTACCGAAATCGGGTGTTCCAAAATACCCGACATCTTGTCGACAATCGCCAACCCCAACCCCAGCCCTTTATCGCCCGCCGAGTTGTCACGCTGAACCCGATTAAACTCCTGGAAGATATCCTCCAGTTTGTCGGCGGCGATACCGATACCGGTATCCCAGACTTGAATCGAGAGTCCCTGCCGAGTCCGGCGACAGCCCAGCAGCACCCGCCCCTGGCCGGTATAACGGATCGCATTGCTGAGTAAGTTGCGTAGAATCCGCGCCAGCAATTGACTGTCGGTCGCGATCACCGCCGTTGACGGTACCCAGTCAAACCTCAATTGGCTCTGCGCTGCCAGCGTTTGGTACTCGTTAGCCAGATTACTCAACAGGTGGTTGGCGCCAAAGGCGGTGATATCGGGTTTCACCACTCCCGCATCGAGCTTGGAAATATCCACCAAGGCACCCAACAGAGTTTCGACATCCTCCAATGAATAGTTAAGCGATTGCACCAGCGCTCGCGGCTTATCGTCAAGCGGGTGTTCCAGCAACGAGGCCGAAAACAACCGCGCTGCATTCATCGGCTGCAGCAGGTCGTGACTGGCCGCAGCGAGAAATTTGGTCTTGGATTGGTTGGCCTGCTCGGCTTCTTTCTTCGCTTCGATCAAGCGCCGCTCGATCAAACAGCGCTCGTCGATCTCCATGACTAACTGCTGGTTCACCAGTGTCAACTCTGCGGTACGCTCGTCGACCCGTTGCTCCAGCAATTGATGCGACTGGGACAGCGCCTGAGCACTCAAACGCTGCTCGGTGATATCTTGCACCAGCACATAGAAACCCTGCACCTGTCCCTGTGTATCGACTTGTGGCACATAGCTCTTAATCACGTACCGTTGCTGCCCCTCCAGGGTCGGATCAGCGATCTCAAAGCTGACTTTCTCACCCCGCAATGCCCGATCAATATAGGGGCGTAACAGGCTCAGCTGATGGGCAGGAACGATTTTGTCGAGTCGACGCCCTAAGATGGCGTGACGATCCCAACCGTACCAGGCTTCGTAGGCGCGGTTGGTAAATTCAAAACTCAATTTTTTATCGACGTAAGCGATCAATGCTGGCACCGCATCGGTGATCAGTCGGATTCGGTGTTCACTCATCGCCAGCGCTTGGGCCGCCCGGCTACGCTCGGTAATATCGCTGTAGGTGTTGACGAACTCACCGCTGGGCAACGGGTGACTGCAGATCTCCAGCACTCGACCATCGCTGAGTTCTTGCTCTACGCGTAAACACTGCTTGCCCTCATCATCACGACTGCAAGGGTTCAAGTCCGAGACTTCGGTGCTCGACATCAGCACCGTGAACGAATCCCCCGGCTTTAGTGCACTCGGATCGATCCCGATCAACTGGCTAAAACGCTGATTCCACGTTTCGAGTTGATTGTGTTTATTGACCAGCACCACACTCTGCGACAGGTTATCGAGGGTGTGCTGCAGCACGCGTGACTTGTTGGCCAGCGCCCGCTCTCTCAAGGCGCGTTCGTTCTCGATCAGCGCAGTGATATCTTTGTATAGCACCACCAAGCCGCCATCACCGGTTTGCCGCTGGCTAACCTGTAACCAACTCCCGCTGCGCATCCGGAATACTTTACCGTCACCCAGCGGAGCACCTCCGGCAGCCAAGCCGCCGCCATAGAATCGATCAATCAAACGCGCGCCCTTAGCCAGCGCCATGATCTCCTCGAAATGGACTCCCGGGCGAATCTCGACGCCCGACGCCTGCCAGAACTGTTTGAACTTGGAATTGGCGAGCAACAGACGACGATCTTTGTCGTACAAAACGAAGGCATCAGAGATACTCTCAATCGCCTCCTGCAAATTGAGATGGGCGGTCTGAGCCTCGGCGTTGGCCAATTTGAGCGCCTGATTACTGCGCTTGATTTCGCCCAGCGCGCTGTTGAGCGCATCGGTGCGCTCGCGCACCTGCTCGGCCAGAAACACCGCATGCTCAAAATTGCCGTAGGCACCGTCCTGACGGCTGGGGCCCGACTCGACCCTCTCCATCAAGGCACGGTTGATTTTGGTCAGTTTGAGGTTGTCGTTACGCGTCTGATCGAGCTGTTGTTGCACCAACGCAAGCTGATCGGAAGGAGCTAACTGCGGTGCCGATATGGACGCTATCTTAGTGCTCACCATCCCATCCCCCCAGCGCAACGCCGGTAAAGGTTTGGTTCAGGTGCATGCCATCAAACTGCTCGCCATAGGTGTTAAACCCGATCACCCGGTTATTGCTGAGCACACGCGAGATAGCACTTCCCAACTGCTGTTGATCGGATTCAAGCCGACGAAAGATACAATCGTAACCGATCACCAGCTGCGGCGGGCCGATCTTACGCTCGATATCATCGAACAGGTTTTCCAGCCCCTGCACCATATCGCCACAGCGCGATCGCGTCAGTACGATGCCGGTCTCGACCGCACAGTAAAACGATAGGCTGAGGTCATCATTCACTTTCTGTATCGCTCGGGAATAGAATCGGTCGCCAATCCGCACCGAAAGCGGGTTCATCGCAAAGACTTTTGAATCGAGTTGTTCGACCGACAGATTCAGCGCGCGGGCATATTCGAGCGCTGCCGGGACGGCGTTAAATTCATAAACCCGGCGTTCATCGCTATCGGCTTCGGTCACCACCAGCTTGTCATCGGTATCGATCAGGTGGTCGATACTGAACACCTCAAAGCTGCAACGGGTATTAACCAGAATCAGAATGGCGGCGTCGGAATGAAACTGCCCTTCGAAATAGACATGCGTATCGCGAAAATGCAGATCATCGCCAGCAGAGCCTCCGAGTAACGGAATACTGCCCAGATGGGCATTGAGCACATTGAGCAGCTGCTCCTCGCGCACCGACAAGCCATCGAGCAGGGTCAGTGCGAACGAATGCCCCATAATCGGTGCAACCTGCTGTTCACGACAACCATCGAGCATGCCATGCACCAACGACTGGGCATCGGAAAAACTGAAATCGGCCAAATTATTGAACAGTGAGGCTTGAATAGAAAAGTGCTCGGCGCTAAAGCCGATCGCGGTAATACTGCCGCTGGTATAGCCTTCGGGGCTGATCTCTCCAGCGGTGGTGCAGCCCACCAGCGGAATCTCACCAAAACGTTTTTTCAACGCTTTGGATAACTGTTCCAGATCGTATTGATTAGCACAGAAAAACAGCACCAGGCTCAACGGTTGAATCACCAGATCCTGATACAGTTGGTTCGCCGCCACGTCGACATCCCGGTCGTGGCATACGCTTGTCAGCACCGCAGGCGAGGCTGATCTTAAAGCGGCGGGTTTGGTCGCTAACATCGCAACACTCCATAAAGTCCATTCGACAGGAGTTATTTTAGGACGCTAACCATAGCCGTAAAATAGTACTTACGGCCCCTTTAGCCGGCTTCAAACTGAGCCTTACGAAGGGGCCATAGAGCCGCAGTGACGAGATGCAGAGCGATTCAGCCGGCACGCCTATGGCGATGGAATAATTGGCTTAGATGCAGTTGAGCCTGGGCAGCAATGATCTCGGGCAGTACCACTTCGACTGGGTAGGCCCTCAGCGCGATTTGAATATCGGAGACCATCTGCTCCAGCGGGTAGATCGTTTTAAACGCGTCCACCATGTGGTTAGAGGTATGATTAACTCCTTGTGACCAACCTAATAGTAACTGGCCTTTAACGCTAACGAGTTCCAGATAGACCACGTGTTGGAGGTCCTGAGGGGTACCGTTGCGGTTGGCAACAATCGCGATGTTAATTTTAAAGCCCTGGTGATCCCGCTCTATCAGCTGGAAAATAAATCTTAACTCCCAAGGCTCATGGCAGCCATCGTCTACCCACTGGTAATTCAGCCGACCCTGCAGCGCATGCACTAATTCTTGAGAGCAAGGTGCCTCTCCCTGAGCACGGTTGTTCATATAACTGTCTCCAGTTGACCCTGAAACCGAACAGCCGACAGATGACTTGACGGCCCGCCCGATTAGACAAATACGATCTAACGAGAGGAGTAGCTAGATAGGCTCTGATCAAGTCCGTTCATCGCTACTCCACACATAAGCTTCAGATCAACTGACCTCGTTATATTCAGCCTCACTGAGTTTTCCGTCTTTATCGCTGTCAAGCACTGCGAAAGCCTCGGCCAGTCCTTGAATATTTTTCGCCTCGTCGATGCTGATGTAGCCGTCCGCATCGCTATCTACTGCCTTAAAGTCAGGCTTGTCACCGGCATAAGCCGTCACGGAAGCAGCAGTAAGGGCGATGGCGCAGAGTGTTTTGATGTTCATATCGAATAATCCTTAGTGATCATGAGTAGTGGTCTAACGGTCCACCCAAACAAGCAAACGCAGGCGGATACCACTGGGGAATAGCAATGGCTGTGCCATTATTGGTTTTTCGTTATAAATCAGACAATTAACACAAAATTTAAGAGTTAACGGAACATCGCTATGTCTCTAATAACAGACGTAATCACAATCAAAACCATTCAACTAATTGATTTTAAAACATTTATTTTGTCGCAAAAAAAAGACATTCGCCGAATATATTGCTCGCTTACACGTTAAGATGGCGACCAAGAGAAAGGGTTGAAGACAGCTATGCATTGCACTTCCAGCACGCTTGGCGTAGGTATAGCCACTAAGGAACCTGCGAATAAGTCAAAATTGATTCTGCAAGACCTAAAGTGTGCAGAATCTAGGCGTAGACTGCAGTTAATGGC
>JBALWS010000079.1:0-20860 GCA_036960405.1 Halopseudomonas sp.
TGCTGATTACCTACATCCCACAGATTTCGCTGTTCTTACCGGAGTATATCGATCACTTGAAGGGCTATTGATTGACAGCTTTGTAAGGGGAAATAGAGGAGTGGCCGACATGCTCACTCCTCTTTTTAGCGAGACCCGTACTTTCGAGTGCGGGTTTTTTTATGCCCAGGGATGGGCGGTATGTCCCGAGAGCCATGGATGGCGATAGGGGCGATGTCCAGTGACAGACGCACAGTTTTTTGCTCCTGCAAAAGCTGCACTTCCGCCATCCCTGGCGGTCGTATGCCCCGAGAGGCATGGATGCCGGTGTGGCGACCCCGCTATCAGCGTATGGCGTATTGTTTCGGAATGTTGTCTATAGCTTGCACGCCGCTCCTGCGCATCCATGCGCCCACGGCATACCGTGCATCCCGCACATAAAAAAAACCCGGCTAAAGAGCCGGGTGAACAAGAGCAAAGTGTGTCTCGACTTAAAAAAAGGCCCTAGCTTCGGAAGGGGGGCGAGGTTAGGGCCTAACGCATGTGTAACAGAAAACCATAACGATGTAGCTACTGTCGAGAATATCTTGGCTCTCGTATACTTGGGACTGTAAGTATGGTCGATGGTTCCTATAAAGTAGAAAAAAATTCTATTTTTTTTAATTAACCTTAATAATCAATATGCTGTACTGCATTGTTTTGCTCGTTTTTAGTGAGCTTGTTCCCAGTTATCACCCACTCCGGCTTCGACAAGCAGGGGCACATCGAGCGTTGCGGCCTCGGCCATCTTTGCTGTGATTTGCTGGCAGAATTCCTCAACCTGATCCTGTTTGACTTCAAACACCAATTCATCGTGTACCTGCATGATCATCCGTGCATCCATCGTTGAACTATCCAACCAGGCCTGAACGTCGATCATCGCTTGTTTGATGATATCGGCGGCGGTGCCTTGCATCGGGGCATTAATCGCGGTGCGCTCGGCGGCTTGGCGGCGCATGCCGTTGCGAGCGTTGATCTCTGGCAGATAGAGCCTGCGGCCGCGCAAGGTTTCGACGTAGCCCTTTTCGGCGGCGCTGGTGCGGATCTCGTCCATATAGCGCTCGACGCCGGGATAGGTCTCAAAATAGTGCTCGATATAGCGGGCAGCGTCGTTACGGCCAATTCCCAGTTGTTTGGCCAGCCCGAATGCTGACATGCCGTAGATCAAACCGAAGTTGATCGCCTTGGCACTGCGGCGCTGATCCGAGCTGACCTGATCCAGCTCGACCTTGAACACCTCAGCAGCGGTAGTCTTGTGGATATCTTCGCCGTGCTTGAAAGCGTTGAGCAATCCGGCATCTTGCGATAGATGAGCCATGATGCGCAGCTCAATCTGCGAGTAATCCGCAGCGACAATTTGGTAGCCCGTCGGCGGCACGAAGGCATGCCGAATACGGCGGCCCTCTTGGCTACGCACCGGAATGTTTTGCAGATTCGGATCGGACGAAGAGAGCCGACCGGTGGCGGTGACGGCTTGGTGGTAGGAGGTGTGAATCCGCCCGGTTGACGGTTGGATCATCAGCGGTAGTTTATCGGTATAGGTCGATTTGAGTTTGCTCAAGCTGCGGTGTTCCAAGATCAGTTTGGGCAGTGGATAATCCAGCGCCAGCTCGGCCAGCACCTCTTCGGCGGTTGAAGGGGCGCCTTTGGGGGTTTTTTTGATCACCGGTAGTTTCAGTTGGTCGAATAGAATCTCTTGCAGCTGCTTGGGTGAGGCCAGGTTGAACTCTTTATCGGCCAGCACGTAGGCTTCCTGCTCTAGTTCGATCAACCGTTTGCCTATCTCCTGGCTTTGCAGCCCCAGCATCGTGGCATCGACCAGCGCGCCGGTGCGCTCGATTGTCGACAGAATCGGTACCAGCGGGATCTCCAATTCGTCGAAGATCGCTTTTAGCGAAGGCTCTTTGTCGAGTTGGGAATGAATGGCTTGGTGCAGACGTAGGGTGATGTCGGCGTCTTCGGCGGCGTAGGGAGCGGCCTGCTCCAGCTCGATCTGGTTGAAGGTCAGCTGCTTCTTGCCTTTACCGGCGATGGCTTCGAACTTGACGGTGCTGACACCGAGGAAGCGATCCGCCAGCGAATCCATATCGTGGCGACCAGCAGTGGAGTTGAGCACGTAGGACTCGAGCATGGTATCGAACGCAACGCCCTGTAGCGCGATACCGTAGCGGGCCAGCACGTTCATATCGTATTTCATATGTTGGCCGACTTTGGCCAGGGTCGGATCTTCGAGTAGCGGTTTTAACTGGGCCAATACCGCGTCGCGGTCGAGCTGAGCCGGTGCGCCCATGTAATCGTGTGCCAACGGCACGTAGGCTGCTTCACCTGGGGTGATGGCAAAAGAGACCCCCACCAGTTCGGCTTCCATGTAGTTAAGGCTGGTAGTCTCGGTATCGAAGGCAAACAGCGGCGCGTCTTTGAGCCGGGCGACCCAGTTATCTAGCTCGGTTTGATCGAGGATGGTTTGGTAGTCGAGTTCAGAGGGGGCCGCTGGCATGTCGGCATCGTCATTATCGACGGCAGCAACACTGGCGTCGGGATTCAGCTCGGCGATCCAGCTACGGAATTCATACTCGCTAAATAGTTCGGTCAAAGCTGCTATATCGGGCTGGGGTATCGCGAAATCGTCGATCCCCAGATCGAGCTCGACGTCGGTCTTGATGGTGGCCAGCAGGTACGACAGCTCGGCGTTGTCTTTGTTATCTTCGAGCTTCTTGGCCATGGTCTTGGCACCACGGAAGCCCAGCTCGGCGATCTTGTCCAGATTGGCGTACAGCGCCTCGATACTACCGATCCCTTGTATTAGGCCCAGTGCGGTTTTCTCGCCGACCCCGGGTACGCCAGGAATGTTGTCGACCTTGTCGCCCATCAGCGCCAAAAAATCGATGATCAGCTCCGGCGGTACACCGAACTTTTCAATCACGCCGTCGCGGTCCATCCGGGTGTCGTTCATGGTGTTGATCAGCGTGACGTGATCGCTGACCAGCTGCGCCATATCCTTGTCACCGGTCGATATCAGGGTGTCACGCTGGGCAGCACTGGCCTGCACCGCCAGCGTGCCGATCACATCGTCGGCTTCGACCCCTTCGACCGCGATCAATGGTAGCCCCATGGCGCGTACAATATTGTGTATCGGTTCGATCTGCAGCCGCAGGTCATCGGGCATTGAGGGCCGTTGAGCCTTGTATTCGGGATAGATATCGTCGCGGAAGGTTTTGCCCTTGGCATCAAAAATCACCACTACCGGGCTACCCGGGTAGTCCTTGATCATTCGTCGCAGCATGCTGGTGACGACCCTTATCGCCCCTGATGGGAACCCGGTAGAGGTGCGTAGATCGGCCTGTTGTGAGGCGAAAAATGCACGGTACAGGTAAGAAGATCCATCAACGAGAATTAAGGGCTTGGTGCTGGCCGAATCGGTCATGAAAGCGTTCCGCAGGTGTTGTTCATAGAGATTGGAGAGCGTCATGATAAAGAATTCACTCAATAACGCCAGCACACCTGTTGAGTGCTAACAACTGGGTTTAGAATAGAGGTAGACGAACTGCTAAGGACAGGCTGATGAAACGTTTAGCGATCTTGTTTTTAGGATTGGTGCTGGCATTGCCGCTGCAGGCGGAGCAGGTGATATCCAGTTCGGATGACGAAATCACCATCCGCCCCGGTAATCAGGGCGAGCTCTATTACGAATATCGGGTCAATGGCGCGATTAAGGAGATTCGGGTGGTACCGAAGATAGGGAAACCTTACTATTTGGTTCCCGCCGATAGCAGTGATGGCCAATATATCCGTATGGATAGCAGCCAGATGTTGATCCCTAAATGGATTTTGTTTCGCTGGTAACCGGCTCCATAAACTCCGATATGTTATCGGTTGAGATTAACCAGGGGTCAGTAAGACCTGGATTTAGTACATGGCTGTTTATACACAACTTAGCACCACCGATCTGGATAGCTTTTTAGCGGACTTTGATCTGGGCGATCTGAAAGATCTTCAAGGTATCGACGGTGGTATCGAAAATACCAATTATTTTGTCGATACCGAACAGGGTGGCCAGCGGCATCGCTTTGTCTTAACGCTGTTTGAAGAGCTGTCGATCGACGATATGCCTTTCTTCGTTGAGTTGACCGGTTATCTGGCCGCACGTGGTGTGCCGGTACCGGCACCGTTCAAAGATCGTCATGGTATCGCGTTGAAGACCTTGGCGCGTCGGCCTGCACTGCTGCTGCCGCGGTTTAATGGTCGCCATGTCGAGACGCTGACGCCTGATCATTGCCGCCAAGTCGGCACCGCGTTGGCGCAGATGCATCTAGCCGGGCAGGATTTCTTCATGAATCGCCAAGCGCACCGAGGGGTGTTCTGGTGGCGGCGTGAATCCAAGAATATTGCGCCGCTGCTAAATGACGAGGATCGCGAGCTGTTACAGCAGGAGGTGGCGCTGTTTGATCAGCTGCGCGAACAGCTTTTGGATTTGCCGATGGGGATCATCCACGGTGACCTGTTCCACGACAATGCGCTCTTTACACAAGGCGATGCGGGAGATCAACTCAGCGGTATTATCGATCTGTATAACGCCTGCAGTGGTTACTTGCTCTATGACTTGGCCATCGTCGCCAACGATTGGTGTGTGACCCCGCAGGGAGTATTTGATACAGAGCGACTGGACGCGCTGCTGCACGCTTATGCGCAAGTACGCCCGTTCGAATCCAGCGAATACGATGCTTGGCCGGTGTTGATTCGAACCGCAGCGATGCGTTTTTGGCTATCACGCTTGATCAGTTTGCACGGGCTAGAAGAGACCCAGTACGACGGTGAACAGGTGATTAAAGACCCCGAGCAGCTTAAACAGATTCTATTGAGCCATATAGCCAGCCCCGGTGAGTTACCTCGTCAATGAAGACAGTTGGCCTACTGGGGGGAATGAGCTGGGAGTCCACGGTCGGTTACTATCAAGCGATCAATCAGGGCATTAAACAGCAACTCGGTGGGCTGCATTCAGCCAAGATCATTCTCAATAGCGTCGACTTCGATCCGATTGAAAAGCTGCAACACCAAGGCGACTGGGACGCTACCGCTGAGATTCTTTGCCAGGCAGCGCAAAATGTTGAAACCGCTGGCGCCGATTGTTTGCTGATCTGTACCAACACCATGCATAAGGTCGCTGAGCAGGTTGCTGCCTCTATTTCGATACCGTTGCTTCATATCGCCGATGCCACCGGCACCGCATTGCAGCAGCAAGGTATTGGCCGGGTGGGCTTGCTGGGTACCGGCTTTACGATGGAGCAGGGTTTTTACAAAGGCCGGTTGCGCGATAACGTCGGGCTGGAAGTGCTGGTGCCCGGTGTCAGCGACCGCCAGATTATTCATCAAGTGATCTACCAGGAGCTTTGTCTGGGTCGAATTGAGCCAGAATCCAAGGCCGAGTACCTACGGATTATCAGTGATTTAAAGGCGCAGGGGGCCGAGGCGGTAATTCTCGGCTGTACCGAGATCGGCCTGCTGGTATCGCAAACTGATACCGAGATAGCGCTGTTCGATACCACTGCGATTCATGCCCAAGCGGCGGTGGAGTTTGCGTTGTCGTAGGCTGCAGTTTGTTTTATTGATTGTACGAGCCTGTGCTCTGGTTAATCTCGAAAAATCACCTCAATCAAGTGGTAACCGAACTGGGTTTTTACCGGTCCGTGAATCTGCTTGAGCGGTTTTTTGAAAATCACCTGATCGACCGCTTTGACCATCTGCCCGGGACGAATCTCGCCGAGGTCACCGCCGCGTTTCTTTGATGGGCAGCTCGAGTGTTTCTTGGCTAGCAGCGCAAAGTCAGCGCCTTTGGCCAGCTTCTGTTTCAGTTGCTCGGCTTGCTCTTTGGTTTTGACCAGAATGTGACGTGCCATCGCGAGTGGCATAGAGGTCTCCTTGGATCGACTGTTGATGTCATCGACAAAGTTTTAGTGTGGCGATGATTTTAACCGCTTTAGCGCCCGCTGCCGAATTGGACTGATATAATCGCTCTCTTTTCTCCGTTGTCATACAGGTCTGCACCGATGGATGTTTCCGCCATTCTAGAACCTCTTAATGAAGCCCAGCGTGAAGCCGTGGCTGCGCCGCCGGTTAATCTGCTGGTGTTGGCGGGTGCCGGTTCGGGCAAGACGCGGGTGCTGGTGCATCGAATCGCTTGGTTGATGCAGGCCGAACAGGTGTCGCCGCACAGCGTGCTGGCGGTGACCTTTACCAATAAGTCGGCTAAGGAGATGCGCGGTCGGATCGAGGAGATGCTAGGTATCAGTCCGCACGGCATGTGGGTGGGAACCTTCCACGGCCTAGCCCACCGGTTGTTGCGGATGCACTGGCAAGATGCCGGGTTGCAGGAGAGCTTCCAGATTCTTGATTCCGACGATCAACTCCGTGTGGTCAAACGGCTGATGAAAGAGATGAACCTGGATGAGAGCCGCTTTCAACCCAAGCAGTTACAGTGGTTTATCAATGCCCAGAAGGATGAAGGGTTACGTGCCAAGCATATCGACCACGGTGGCGACCCCTACCAGCGCGTACAGCTCGAATTTTACCGTCAGTATGAACTGACTTGTCAGCGTAGCTCGCTAGTCGATTTCGGCGAGTTGCTGCTGCGCGCGCACGAGCTGTGGCTGACCAAACCCGAGATCCTCAAGCATTATCAGCAGCGTTTTGCTCACATCCTGGTGGACGAATTTCAGGATACCAACACCATCCAGTACGCTTGGCTGCGGGTGCTGGCGGGCAATAACAGTAAGTTGATGGTAGTGGGCGACGACGACCAGTCTATCTACGGCTGGCGCGGTGCCAAGATCGAAAACATCCAGCAGTTCAGCCAGGATCACCCCGACACCCAGGTGGTGCGGCTGGAGCAGAACTACCGCTCTACCGGTACCATTCTCGGTGCCGCCAACGCGTTGATCGCCAATAACCAAGGGCGGTTGGGCAAGGAACTGTGGACTTCGGGTAGCGACGGCGAGCTGATCTCGCTATACGCCGGCTTTAACGAGCAGGACGAGGCACGCTTTATCGTTGATTCGATTGAGAGTTGGGTCGGCAAAGGCAATGATCGCTCAAGTAGCGCCATTTTGTATCGCTCCAATGCCCAGTCACGAGTATTAGAAGAAGCGCTGCTCCGAGCCGGAGTGCCGTATCGGATCTATGGCGGGCAGCGATTCTACGAGCGGCTGGAGATTAAGAACGCACTGTCTTACCTGCGGCTGGTCGGTAACCGGCTCGACGATACCGCTATCGAGCGGGTGATCAATGTGCCGACTCGGGCTATCGGCCTCAAGACCGTTGAGGTGCTACGTCAGCGGGCGCGCGACGAGGGCATCAGTCTGTGGCAGGCAGCACACGAGGTGATCGAGCTAAAGCTGCTGCCGGCTCGGGCTAGCAATGCCTTGCGGGCTTTTATCGAGCTGATTGACCGGCTCGACAACGAGACCGAAGGGGTATCGTTGCACGAGCAAACCGAGCACGTGATTGCCCACAGTGGTTTGATTGATCACCACTTGAAAGAGAAGGGCGAAAAGGCCCAGTCGCGGATCGAAAACCTGCAGGAATTGGTTAGCGCGACCAAACAGTTCTCGCAGGATTGGCAGCGTACCGAAGAGGAACAGGATCTACCGGTGTTGGCGGCGTTTATCGATAAAGCGGCGCTGGATGCTGGTGATGGTCAGGCCGATGAGTTCGAAGACAGCGTGCAACTGATGACGTTGCACTCGGCTAAAGGGTTGGAGTTCCCGTTGGTATTCCTGGCTGGGGTTGAGGAGGGGCTATTCCCGCATAAGATGTCGATGGAGGAGCCGGGACGGCTGGAAGAGGAGCGGCGACTCTGTTATGTCGGTATCACCCGGGCTATGCAGAAACTCTATATCACCTACGCCGAGTCACGGCGGATGCACGGTCAGGATAACTACAACCGGGTGTCACGTTTTGTCACCGAGCTACCCACCGAGTTGCTGGAGGAGGTGCGGCTCAAGACCCAGTTTTCGCGCCCGGTCAGCTTTGGTAAAAAGTCTGCGCCGATGTCCAGTAGCTTTGCTGGAACCGATATTCCCGATACCGGCTTAATGTTGGGGCAACGGGTAGCGCATTCGATCTTCGGAGAAGGGGTCGTGACCAACTACGAAGGCCAAGGCGATAATGCGCGGGTGCAGGTTAACTTTGATAGTGAAGGCAGTAAGTGGTTGATTGTTGGGTATGCGAAGTTGCAGCCGCTGTAAGCGGTAAACTATCCATCAAAGGCGGCCAACGGGTCGCCTTTTTTGTGCACCATTTGAGCAACCCCGTTGCAGCTAAAAAGGGCGTTAATGTCACCGGTTGTTTGTTTGGGGGCATTTTAGGGGAAAAACGATATTTGGTTAATGGTTTATTAGCCTTGGCCGATTGATACACTGACATCAGTTTTGGCTGATCAAAGTGTGGCTAGCTGCTCCGCTTTTGAGCGTCATTAGATCCGATGGTTGTGTTGATAAGCCCACTAAATAGTAGGAGGCCTGTTCATAGCTTTAGGCTCATATTTCGAATGTCTAATTGATACGTATCAACTCTCGCCCTATTCCCTTTTGTGATCAGGGCTTCGTTGTTGCACCTCTCCATGTGGGGGTGTAGCGTTGTGGTTTATTCCGAAAACTTGAGCGCAAGAGCGATCATGTCCAATGTAGTCGAGACATCAGTTGTGGATATGACATACCAGCAAAGTTGGTCTTGGTCCCGGCATATGCCGATGGTCATCTGGGTGGTCGATTCCCACGGGATTATCAGGCAAGCAGAAGGCGATGGGCTGGATGCGATTGGCGTCGAACAGGCACAATGGGTAGGACTTTCCGTACTGGAGCTGTTTCGTGGTAACGAGGCTGAGCTCGATGGCTTGCGTCGTGCTCAACAAGGTGAAAGCTGTAGCTCGACTTCGTTATTCAAAGGCCGCTGGTTCGAAACCCGCTACTCACCGTTGATCGACGCGGGTGGCCAAGTTAATGCTGTCTGCGGTGTTTCGGTTGATATCACCGACCGGCAAACCTATGAAAAGCAGCTGGCGGATGTGGCCAGTGGTATCTCATCCGAGATAGGCGATCAGTTTTTTAAGGCGCTGACCCAGCACCTGGCTTCGGTGCTCAATGCTGATTTTGCCTTTGTAGGGGTGTTGAATGATGATGGCAGTCGGGTCGACACCAGTGCGGTCTGTGCCAATGGCGAAATTGTCGATAATTTTAGTTACCCATTAGCCAAAACTCCTTGCGAAGATGTATTGCACGGTGATCTCTGTTCTCATCCCAGTGATGTGCATTTAGCCTATCCTGACGATCTTTTGCTCGAACAGATGGGGATCCGTGGTTATGCAGGAGCCCCTCTGAAAAACTCTCAAGGTCGTCCGCTGGGTATTTTGGTGGTGCTATACAAGCAGCCGATCACCGAGACGCCGATGGCCGAAAGCCTGTTGCGGATCTTTTCTGTTCGGGCTGCGGCAGAGCTTGAGCGTCAGGTCGCGAGCGAACGATTCAAAATCCTATCCCAGGTGGTCGAGCAATGCCCTTCGAGTGTTGTGATAACCGACGCCGAAGGCTTGGTGCGTTACGTGAACCCGGCATTTACCCGAATAATGGGTTATAGCTCGGAAGAGGTGCTCGGTCAGAATCCTCGGATTATCCAGAGTGGTGAAACCCCGCACGAGACCTATCAACAGCTCTGGCAGACCATCACAACGGGTAATGTTTGGCGCGGGGAGTTGGTCAATCGCACCAAAGGTGGTGAACGGGTGCACGAAACGCTTGTCATCGTTCCGATCAAAGATACCGACAATATCGTGTCTCACTACGTTGCGATCAAAGAGGATATCTCCTCGCTGAAGGCTTCAGAGTTTCAGCTTCAGCGTACCAATCGCATGCACCGGATCTTGTCAGAGTGTAACCAAGCGCTGGTCCGCTCGACTGACGAACTGCAGCAGTTGCAGCGGATCTGCGACATTTTGGTCGACCACGGTGGTTATCACTTTGCATGGGTTGGCACTGCCACTACTGCCGATGCCGACATCGTTAGCCCGCAAGTGCACGCCGGAGATGGCGGCAGTTACCTGAGCGATATTGATGCCAACCTCCGTGGTGAGCGCTTATCGGGGGATTGCATTCGTCAGAACAAGGTTCAGATTTTTCATAACCTAGACTCGGATCCCGGTCAGTTAAGCAATCTGCCCGAAGGGATAATGAGCGCCATCGTGCTGCCGTTGGTTCGCCCAGAGCAAAATATTCACTCGGTGTTTTGGATCCTTTCGAAACAGCCGTTTGCTTTTGATGATATAGAATGTGGTCTGCTCGATGAGCTGGCCGAGGATATGACCTTTGGGCTGGTGACGCACAGGACTCGACAGGCACTCCACGACAGCGAAGCGAAGTTTAGAGTGTTGGCAGAAGATTCGATGGTTGGCGTCTATATGATCCAGGATGGCGGCTTTATCTACGCCAACCCCTATATGGCCAAGACCTTTGGCTACAGCATGGAGCAGATTACCAGTGGCATTGGGGTCAGCGATCTAGTCGCTCCAGAATCTCGTGAGTTAGTGGCGGAAAATCTAAGGCTCCGTTTTGAGGGCAAGATAGAAAGCCTAGGTTATGAATTTACCGGCCTGCGCGCCGATGGCGAGCGTGTCGACGTCGAGGTGTTTGGTAGCTCGACTGTATTTGATGGTCGTCCTTGTGTCGTCGGTACGTTGATCGATATCACCGACCGGTTGGCATTGGAAAAGCAGCTAGAGTTGATGATGCGGGCGGTTGAGGCTGCCAGCAACGGTATCGCTATTTCTGATCTGGGGCTGGATGACAACCCGTTTGTGTATGTTAACCCCGCTTTTGAGCAGATTACCGGTTATAGCAGTCGAGAAGCGATCGGCCGAAATGGCCGGTTTTTGTTAGGCGATGATAAAGATCAGCCTGAACTGGAAAAGCTAAGATTGGCGCTGCACCAACATGCTAGCGCCGATGTGGTGCTGCGTAACTACCATCGTAACGGCAGTGTGTTCTGGAGCGATCTGGCGATGGCTCCGGTGCTTAACGAGCAGGGTCAGGCCAGTCATTACGTTAGCATCATTAATGATATTAGCGAGAGCAAGAGTTACGAACAACAACTGGAGAAGCTCTCCAACTATGATGCCCTGACAGGTCTGGCTAACAAGAACTTGTTGCGCGACCGGTTGGAGCAATCGGTGATTCATGCCGAACGAAACGAGCGTCATACTGCTCTGGTGATGCTGGATCTGGATCGATTTAAGATGCTCAATCAGAGTATCGGGATCAGCGCTACCGATGAAGTGTTACGAACCGTTGCTACGAGGATTAGTGAGTCGGTACGCCAGGGCGATACGGTGGCTCGCTTAGGGGCGGATGACTATGCCATCGTGCTACATGATCTGCACGAGGTCTCCGATGTTGCTCCGCTTGTTCAGCAGTTGATGAAGGCAGTGTCAGAGCCACTCGAGGCCGGGCCTGAGGGGATGTCATTGACGAGTTCAATCGGTATCTCGGTCTACCCGCAAGACGGTATCGATGCTAGTGGCTTGTTGCGCAATGCCGAGGCGGCGCAATACAAAGCGATGGAGCAGCGAAACTGCTTTCGTTTTTACACTCCCGAGCTGAATGAGCGTGCTCAGGATCGGTTGTCGCTTGAGGTTGAGTTGCGAATGGCGGTAGAGCGCAATGAGTTTGTGCTCTATTACCAGCCCAAGGTTGATCTGTTTAGCGGCGACATTACCGGCTCTGAAGCGCTGATCCGTTGGATTCATCCCGAGCGAGGCCTGGTGCCGCCGAATGATTTTATCCCGGCTGCTGAAGATACCGGTTTGATTATTCAGATTGGTGCTTGGGCTATGGAACAGGCGTGCCGAACCACTCGTGAAATTAACGATCGCTGTGGTACCGAGTTAAAAATTGCCGTTAACCTGTCGGCCAAGCAGTTTAACGATGAGCAGTTAGCACAGATGATCAAGCAGGGGCTCAATAGTGCCGGCTTGGCGCCAGAGTTATTGGAGTGCGAACTGACCGAGTCGATGTTGATGAATGACCCGGACAAGGCTCTAGAGGTGATTACCGAGCTGAAACAGCTGGGTATCCGGGTAGCGTTGGATGATTTTGGTACCGGCTATTCATCGTTGTCTTATTTGAAGCAGTTTCCGATCGATACCCTCAAGATCGATCGCTCTTTCGTCAAGGATATCCCCGGCGACCGGCAGGATATGGCGATATCGCGCGCCATTATCGCCTTGGCCGAAACGCTGGAGCTATATGTGGTGGCTGAAGGGGTCGAAACGCAGGAGCAGCGTGAGTTCCTAGAGCAGGAACGTTGTGACTCGATGCAGGGGTTCCTGTTCAGCCGACCGCTACCGGCTGAAGAGTTTGAAATCTTGTTGGCAGCTCATATGCATAGTGCGAAATCCGTCTCTTCGGATTACCAGATCTGAATCGAGCTGCTAGACATTTACTCGGTTAATGGTCTAGCGAAATAGCGGCTGCGCCAACAGCGGCCATTGGTCGTCCCAGCCTTGGGTTGGCGGTTGCTTAAATTCACTTCGTACGAACTGACGGATGCGCCCCTCGGCGCAGGCGATTAGCAGGTTGGCGCTGATGGTTGGAGTAGCCTGAGTCCGTAGACCTTCTTTGAGTTCGGCTTCGCGCAAAATCTGCTTGAGCTGCAGTTCAAGCCGGTCGAATAGCTGGCTGATCTGCTGGCGCAGTCGGTCGCTCTCGCCGGACAGGGCTTCGCCAGTCATAATCCGCGCCATCCCCGGGTTGCGTTCCACAAACGCCAGCAGCAGTGTCAGGATTTGCTCGCACTGCTTGAGGCTGTTGCCGTCACTCTGGGTAATCATCTTGACCCGTGAGAACAGCGTCTCTTCGATAAAACCGATCAGTCCTTCAAACATCTTTGCCTTGCTGGGGAAGTGCCTGTACAGCGCAGCCTCGGAAACGCCGACTTCGCGGGCGAGTCCTGCTGTGGTGATGCGCGCACCGGAGTTGGCCTCGAGCAGATGGGCCAGTGATTGCAGGATCTGCTCACGTCGAGATAGCTTGTCGCTTGCTTGGGTCATAGCCGAATCCTTAGTCATCACTGTCAGTCAGTGTGTTAGAGGAATTCGGTGCGTTGGTGATCAAGGTGCCAACGCCCGCGTCGTCGCTGAAAATCTCCAGCAGGGTGGCATGCGGAACTCGGCCATCGATGATGTGCGCGCTGGTGACGCCCTCCTTGACCGCCGACAGGGCGCAACCGATCTTGGGTAGCATACCGCCGTAGATGGTGCCGTCTTCGATCAGCCCATCGACCTGGTCGGTAGATAATCCGGTCAGAACATTACCTTCTTTATCCAGCAGCCCTTCGATGTTGGTGAGCAGAATCAGCTTTTCTGCTTTGAGTACTTCGGCAACTTTACCTGCTACCAGATCGGCGTTGATGTTATAGGTGCGGCCTGAGTTTTGGCCGACACCAATCGGTGCGATGACAGGAATAAAGTCGCTGTTAATGAGGATGTTGAGCAGCTCGGTATCGACGCTGGACACTTCGCCGACGTGACCAATATCGATAATCTCTGGCGCGGTCATCTCTGGGGTTTTATGTTTCACCTTGAGCTTCTTGGCTTTGATCAGCTTGCCGTCTTTGCCGGTCAGTCCAACCGCTTTGCCGCCGTTGTTGTTGATCAAACCGACGATATCCTTGTTGACCAAGCCGCCCAACACCATCTCTACCACATCCATGGTGGCGTTATCGGTGACCCGCATGCCGTTGACGAATTTCGATTCAATATTGAGTTTATTAAGCAGGTCGCCAATTTGTGGGCCGCCACCGTGCACCACGATCGGATTGATGCCGACGGTTTTCATCAGCACGATATCGCGGGCAAAACTGTTCTTGAGCTCCTCGTCGATCATGGCGTTACCGCCGTACTTGATCACCAAAGTCTTGCCTGCAAAGCGTTGGATGTAGGGGAGGGCTTCGGTCAGTACGTTGGCCACATTCATGGCCGAGTCGCGATTAAGTGTCATAGTGTTCTCGGTCGTATCTTGTCAGTGTGGTTAAGGCCGTAATTTCGGCCTTACTTGGCTATTCTTCGGGGATCGTCAGGCTACTATCGACTTGATGTAAGTGTCGCTGGAACTGGTTGCGGATACGCTCCAGTGCCGCCTGAGTCTCAGCCTCGAAACGTAGCACCAGCACCGGCGTGGTGTTTGAGGCCCGTACCAAGCCCCAACCATCGGGATAGTCGACCCGGATACCGTCGATAGTGTGCGCAGTGCCACCGGGGTAATCGCCTTGCTGCATCTGCTCGATAATGGTGAATTTTGACTCGTCGCAGACCTCGATGTTGATCTCCGGCGTGCTGATATCTTCAGGGAAGGCGGCAAAAATTTCATCGCAACTGCGAGTTTCGTTGGCCAGGATCTCTAACAAGCGCGCTGCGGCGTAAAGGCCATCGTCGAAACCGTACCAGCGCTCTTTAAAGAAGATGTGACCGCTCATCTCGCCAGCCAGTAATGCACCGGTCTCTTTCATCCTTGCTTTGATCAGCGAGTGGCCGGTTTTCCACATCTGCGGCTTGCCGCCTGCCTGTTGCAATACTGAATGCAGTAGCCGGGAGCATTTAACGTCGTAGATGATGTCGGCACCGGGGTTGCGTGAGATGACATCGAGTGCAAACAGCATCATCAACCGATCGGGGTAAACGATATGGCCGCTGTTGGTGACAACGCCAACACGATCGCCGTCACCATCAAAGGCCAAGCCGACATCGGCGTTTTGGGCTTTGACTTCGGCAATCAGGTCTTTCAGGTTGGCGGGTTTGCCAGGGTCGGGATGGTGGTTGGGAAAAGTGCCGTCGATATCGCAGTAGAGCTCGGTCAGTTCGCAGCCCATCGCTTTGAGTAGTCGTGGTGCGAGTTCGCCTGCAACGCCGTTACCGCAATCGACCACGACTTTGAGTGGGCGCGATAACTTGACGTCTGAATTGATTCGTTCGAGGTAGTCGTTCGATACGCTGACTTTGTTGAGAGTACCTTGGCCGTCGCAGTAATCCTGCTGCTGGATGCGCGTTAGCAGTGCGGTGATATCATCGCCCGATAGCGTCTTTCCCTGGATCACGATCTTAAAACCGTTGTAATTAGAAGGGTTGTGGCTGCCGGTGACCATCACGCAGGAGCGGCTGTCGAGAATATGGGTGGCGTAATAGGTCACAGGTGTCGGCACCATGCCGATATCGAGTACGTCGCGGCCGCTGTCGCGTAGCCCGTCAATCAATGCGGAACTCATGTCGGGGCTGGATAAGCGACCGTCGGCACCGACGACGACGCGCTGCTCATCGTGAGAGGCGGCTTCGGCGCCGATAGCACGACCGATCTGGTAAACCACATCGGCAGTTAAGGTATCTCCGACAACGCCGCGGATGTCGTAGGCGCGGAAGATAGATTCGGGCATCAAATCGGGTAGCGAGTAATCCATTGTTTTATCAATCCTAAAACGGGTAAGCAGGTTTTGTGGTTTCGTAGTGAATCTTGTTTGGCTACTGGCGCCCGGAGTGGCCGAAGCCGCCCTCGCCACGGTCGGAATCGCCAAACTCGTCGACAATTTCAAAGTCGGCCTGTACTACCGGCACCAACACCATCTGGGCGATGCGCTCGCCAGGCTCGACGGTGAAGGTTTTATTGCCACGGTTCCAGCATGACACCATCAGCGGGCCTTGGTAGTCGGAATCGATCAGTCCGACCAAATTACCTAGTACGACACCGTGCTTGTGGCCTAACCCGGAGCGGGGTAGCAGCATGGCGCACAGGTTGCGATCTTCGATGTGGATCGATAGACCGGTGGGGATCAGTTGAGTCTGGCCCGGTTCGAGCTGGATCGGTGTGTCGATCATCGCGCGTAGGTCCATGCCGGCAGATCCGGGGGTAGCGTAAGCCGGTAGCGGGAATTCAGAGCCGATACGGTTGTCGAGAATTTTCACCTGTAACTGTTTCATCTAGCTGTCTCTGTCGAATTAGGTTGGTACTGTTATGCGTTGTTTGGCTGACTTAAGCGGGCCGCGATGAGGTTGATTAGCTGGCGCGCCAGTTGGGTTTTGCTGGCTTGCTTGAGATGCTGTTGACTGTCGGATGTCACCACGGTGACGGCATTTTCGTCGCTATTAAAACCGATCCCTTCCTGAGCAACGTCGTTAGCGATGATCATATCCAAGTTTTTGCGTTCGAGTTTACCCTGAGCGTGCTGCAATACTTTCTCGGTTTCGGCAGCAAAGCCGACCGTGAAGGGACGATTGGAATGGGACGCAACGCTGGCAACGATGTCGGGGTTTTTGACCAACTCGATGGTCATGGCATCGGCGTTCTTTTTGATTTTTTGCTCGGCAACCGAGACGGGGCGGTAATCGGCCACGGCGGCGGCAGCAATAAAAATATCGCAGTCGTTGAGTTGGGCCAACGAGGCATCGAGCATCTGTTGGGCACTAGTGGCTGAGATAAGCTTGACGCGCTCAGGAGCGCTCAAGTTGACCGGCCCGCTGATCAGGGTCACAAGGGCTCCCGCTTCGACTGCTGCCTCGGCTAATGCGTAGCCCATTTTTCCGGAACTGTGGTTACTGATGTAGCGCACCGGATCGATCGCTTCGCGGGTCGGACCCGCTGTGATGCAAACGTGCTGGCCGGTGAGCGTGCCCGGGTTGAACACCGTTGAGCTGAGTTCGGCAAGCTCGGTAGGTTCGAGCATTCTGCCGGGGCCGTTATCGCCACAAGCCTGGTCGCCGACTCCCGGTCCCCACAGCTTCATTCCAAGCTTTTCAAGTTGATTGACGTTGTTCTGAGTACGCGGGTCGCGCCACATCGCTTGATTCATCGCCGGGGCGATCGCTATCGGAGCTTCGGTGGCGAGGCATAGCGTGGTTAACAGGTCGTTGCCCATGCCCGCTGCCAAACGTGCAATAAAGTCTGCACTGGCTGGTGCGATCAATACAAGGTCGGCCCACTTCGCTAGCTCGATGTGGCCCATTCCGGCTTCGGCCTCTGGGTCGAGTATATGCTGGTGAACCGGATTGCCCGAGAGCGCTTGCAGCGTCAGCGGGGTGATGAATTCAGCCGCGGCGGGGGTTAAGACGACTCTTACCTCAGCACCAGCCGTTTTAAACAGCCGGGTGAGTTCGGCGCTCTTGTAGGCCGCGATGCCTCCGGTGAGTCCGAGGAGGATCCGTTTATTTGCCAAAGTGGATAGGTATTGAGTCATAACGGCTGCTTGACGGTTAGTGAAAGCTCACTATGCTAACACTGGCTACACATTTTTCGTAGCCAGATACAGCCATTTTTCAAGGAGGAAACTATGGCGATATCGGATTGGCCGGAACAGGAAAGGCCGAGAGAGAAACTACTCAGCCAGGGACCGCAGGCATTATCCGATGCTGAGCTATTGGCCATCTTTCTACGTACCGGGGTGCCCGGGAAAAGTGCTGTGGATCTAGCACGGGGGCTCGTCGGTCAGTTCGATGGTTTACGCGGATTGTTGGCGGCAAGCCAGCAGCAGTTCTGTCAGGGTGAGGGGCTGGGGCCGGCCAAATTTGCCCAGCTGCAAGCGGTGCTCGAGATGGGGCGGCGCCATCTGGCCGAGCAACTTAGTCAAAGCGATTGCTTTACTAATCCTGCAGAGACCGGACGGTTTTTGAGCGCCAGGTTGCGAGGACGTGATCGAGAGGTGTTTGCGCTGCTGTTGTTGGATAGCCAGCACCGCATGCTGGCGTATGAAGAGTTGTTCGAAGGCACGATCGATTCGGCTGCAGTGTACCCACGCGAGGTGGTCAAGTTGGCGCTTAACAGCAATGCGGCAGCGGTTATTCTGGCTCATAATCATCCGTCAGGCGTGGCCGAGCCTAGCTTGGCTGACCAGCAGATCACCCTTCGTTTGATCGATGCGTTAGCGCTGGTCGATATTCGCGTGCTCGATCATCTGGTGATAGGCGAGGGTCTCCCCGTCTCCTTTGCCGAGCGAGGACTGTTGTGAATCGTTATGGTTGATCGAATAAAAAACAGCCAATTGTTTGCCATCAGATGGGCATTGCTTTAGTATCCGCGCTCCTATCCAAGGTATGGGATTTCTGTCTTCAATGGGTGAAGACGCTCCGCCTGAGATGACGGCCAAGAGCCCGAGCAGCGATTAAGCTCTGGCTGGTTAACATCAATAAATTCGGATAGCGAATGAGAAGTTACTACCATGGCTAAAGTATGCATGGTTACAGGCAAACGCCCTGTAACAGGAAACAATGTTTCCCACGCTCAGAACAAAACTCGCCGTCGTTTTCTGCCAAACCTGCACTGGCATCGTTTTTGGGTTGAGAGCGAGAATCGTTTTGTCCGTCTACGTGTGACCTCTAAGGGTATGCGTATCATCGACAAAAAAGGCATCGATGCAGTTTTGGTTGATGTTCGTGCCAACGGCATCAAGGTTTAAGGAGCGGAACAATGCGCGATAAAATTAAAATGGTTTCCAGTGCCGGTACTGGACACTTTTACACCACTGACAAGAACAAGCGTACCAAGCCCGAAAAGCTGGTCATGAAAAAGTTTGATCCAGTGGTTCGCAAGCACGTTGAATACAAGGAATCTAAGATCAAGTAACTCTGTCTAAGAGTATTGATCTGGTTTTCATCTAAAAGCCCTGCTTAGTCAGGGCTTTTTTGTGTCTGTAGAGTGATGATTTGATGCCTGAGTTGCCCGAGGTTGAAACGACGCGGCGGGGGATAGAGCCGCACGTGAAAGGTAGGCGAGTAACGGCTGTTGTGGTACGTCAGCCTCGATTGCGCTGGCCGATCCCTGTTGAGCAGCTGGTGCAAAGGCTTGTCGGTCAGCGTGTCGAGTCGGTTGAGCGCAGGGCTAAGTATCTGCTGCTTAAGATCGGTGGCGGTTACTTGATCGTGCACCTGGGGATGTCGGGCAGCTTGAGGCTGGTGGCTGCAGATGCGGTAGTCGGTAAGCATGATCACTTCGATCTGTGTCTTGATACCGGTTTTGTGTTGCGGTTAACCGATCCGCGGCGTTTTGGTGCAGTGTTGTGGCATCAGGGGGTATTGGCGGTGTACCCGCTGCTGGCGCATCTAGGGCCCGAGCCGCTGACGGATGATTTCGACGGCGAGCGTTTGTTTAAGCTGTCGCGAAAGAAGCGCCAGGCGGTCAAGTTGTTCATTATGGATAACCGTACTGTTGTCGGAGTAGGGAATATCTATGCCAATGAAGCGCTATTCGAGGCAGGTATTGACCCGCGTCGGGCAGCAGGACGAATTTCACTGGCGTGTTACCAGCAGTTAGCTCAGATTATTAAAGAAGTACTGGATCGAGCGATCAAGCAAGGCGGAACAACGCTAAAGGATTTTGTCGGAGGCGATGGAAAGCCAGGTTACTTTCAACAGCAGCTACAGGTTTATGGCCGCGGGGGGGAAGAGTGCTGTCGCTGTGGTGCGGTGCTGCAAGAGGTGAGGCTAGGGCAGCGGGCTAGTGTGTTCTGTGCGCAATGCCAGCGTTAGCGTTGTTTTCTTTGGGGCAAAAGAAAACCCGCACGAGGCGGGTTAATCCTTAGCAGTCCATGCCTTTTTTGCCCTGTCCGTAGGGCGTCTTTCCTTGCTGGGCTCATCCTTGAAAGGCGTACTGCCAATCTCTTCGTCCTGAAGAGGGTTGCCGCATCCGTACGGCGATTGCGTCCTTGCATGGATACTATAAATTGATATTCATATCGTCATCTATAGGTTTTTTTCCTATATGTGCTTGGGGTGGCGTGCAGGTGTTCTGTTAGGCTACCGATAATTGGCGAAGAGGCTGTGGGGGGGATCTTATGAAGACAACGTGTGTGCTGGCTGTGGCGGGATCTGATAGTAGTGCTGGAGCAGGGCTGCAGGCCGATCTGAAAACCTGCGCTGCACTAGGTGTTTACGCTGCTACAGCCGTGACGGCGATCACGGCACAAAATAGCTTAGGGGTTGATCGTGTTGAGCCAGTTTCTCCGATGATGGTCAAACAGCAGATGTTGAGTGTGTTGCGGGATCTGCCGGTGTCGGTGATTAAAATCGGGATGCTTGGCGATGTAGGAGTTGTTGAAGCGGTGTGTGACGCCTTAGATGATTATCCTGATCTGCCTGTGGTGTTAGATCCGGTGCTTATCTCCAGTAGTGGAAGGGTGTTGTTAGATGAGGCGGGGAAACAGTTGATGATCGAGCGGCTGTTTCCTCGGGTTGCGCTGTTAACGCCCAACTTGGCCGAGGCGGCCTGTCTGGCTGGTGTTAGTGAACAGAGTGCTGATTCAGATCCTGAGGCTGTTGTTCGTGTAGTGGCTGGGTTGGGTGTCGGGGCGGTGTTGCTTAAAGGAGGGCATCGGACCGGTGAGTACTGCGAAGATCTGTTGTGGGCCGGTGGGAAGTTGAGGCGTTATCGCGCTACAAGATTGGCGGTACAGAATAATCATGGCACTGGATGTACATTGGCTTCTGCTATCACTGCGAATTTGGCCAAAGGTGCAGCCTTGGCTGATGCGGTAGGTTCGGCAAAAAGCTATTTAACAAAAGCACTGGAGAGCGCTGATTTGCTTTCGGTAGGTCAGGGGCATGGTTCGGTAAATCATTTCGGTTGGTCATCATGATAAGTGGTGTTGTGTCGCCGGTTTCTGGCGTTAATAATATATTTGAAATTATATTGGATTGGACTGTTGACGGTTCGGATCTGTGCCCTATAATACGCGCCTCGCTTGAGACGAAACGCCTTCCACGGAACGGCAACTCAAGCACCGCTCTTTAACAAATCGACCATGCAATTCGTGTGGGCACTTGCTGGGA
>JBALWS010000080.1:0-20713 GCA_036960405.1 Halopseudomonas sp.
CTCCGATCTGATCGGTAAAGTTGTCAACATCGCCAGCCGCAGCGCCGGTTTTATCACCAAGAAATTCGACGGCTATCTATCCAATAGCTGCGCCGAGCCAGAACTGGTCCGCAGCTTTATCGATGCCGGTGCCGACATCGCCACGCTGTATGAAAACCGTGAGTTCAGCAAAGCGATCAAGAGCGTGATGAACTTAGCCGACCAAGCCAACGAATACATCCATCACAAAGAGCCTTGGGTACTAGCCAAACAGGAAGGTCAGGAGCAGCAAGTGCAGGATGTCTGCTCGGTCGGCATCAACCTGTTCCGCATTCTAATGGTTTACCTCAAACCGGTACTACCGCAGATGTGCGCCAAGGCCGAGCGCTTCCTCGATAACGATTTGAACTGGAATGCACTCGAGCAGATATTGGAAAACCATCAGATCAACAAGTTCAAGCCATTGATGACCCGGGTCGAGCAAGACAAGATCGATGCCATGAGCGAAGCCTCGAAAGAGGTATTGGAAGCAGAGCCGACGCCCAAACCAGCAGCGAGCCCTCTACTACAGGAGCCGATCGCCGAGCAGATCGAGTACCCAGATTTTGCCAAACTCGATCTTCGCATCGTGCGCATCGCCAAGGCAGAGCATGTTGAAGGCGCAAAAAAACTGCTGCGCTTAACGCTGGATCTAGGAGGCGAATCGCGCAATGTTTTCGCTGGGATTAAGTCTGCCTACTCACCCGAAGATCTCGAAGGTAAGCTCACCGTGATGGTGGCAAACCTGGCACCGCGCAAGATGAAGTTCGGTTTATCTGAAGGGATGGTGCTGGCGGCGGGCCCCGGCGGCAAAGAATTGTGGATTCTGGAGCCACACGACGGAGCACAGCCAGGCATGCGAGTTTGCTAACAAGCGGAATCTAGAAATTTAAAAGGCGCTTCCACCAGGCGCCTTTTTTATAAGGCCTTAGCAGCTCTAGGATTAAATCACCCCACCACTTAATCCATACCAGATGGCCATGCCTAACAGCGGCTGCAAAAACAACAGCCCCGCCAATAATAAACAGTTGCGCCGCATTTTTTGGGCCTGCCGCCCCGTCTGTAGTGGCGTTTTAAAGATCACAGGCATCTCCGCAGGCGGATAGACGCCACCTTTGGCAATGCGTACGGCCATCGCACAAACATAAAAGCCGATCGCTACCGACATCAAACCACTTGATACGACCAACCAGAGCAGCAGCCTACTGATCGTAGTCAGCGCCATCTGTGGGCTGGAGTCAATCATCATCTGAATATCGATCAGAATCTGCGAAATAATCCCCTGCAGATAAAAAAACATCCCTACTGCTACGACCATCAATAGCAATACAGCAACTCGCGCCCCAACGCTCCCTTGTCTATATTCTGCCTGTTGATTCACAATCCAGCTCCTTTATGCTTAGCTTTAGAAAAACATTGGGCTAGTAGTTTGATAAATATACGCCTAATGAAAAGAATCAAAAAGTTTCAGCATAAAGAATTAATGCTATTCTTGGCTGCAACGGATACCTTGACGCTTTACCAAGCAGGAGAACGCGAATATGAAAGGAAATTGCAAGCTGTGGTCTACGCAGATCATCGCGGTTGGCCTTGCGCTCATACTCACCGGTTGTTCTAGCAACCCTTACCCTCCTCTAGAAAGCTCACAAGCCAAGCAACCGATAACAACTGATCCCGACCTATATAACTACCTAGTTGGTCCTGGTGATAGCCTGAATATATTTGTTTGGCGTAATCCCGAGGTATCCCAAGTCGTCACGGTTCGTCCCGATGGTAAAATCACCACGCCGCTGGTTGAAGACATTCCGGTCAGTGGCCTGACTCCAACTCAGATAGCGCGTCTGATCGAAGAAAAACTCAGCATCTACATCAAAGAGCCGATCGCCACCGTCTTGGTCAGCGGATTTATCGGGCCCTATTCCGAACAGATTCGCATCATCGGCGAAGCCAGCCAACCCCAGTCACTGCCTTACCGCGAAGACATGACCCTACTCGACGTCATGATCACCGTGGGCGGACTAACTGAATTTGCCGACGGCAACGGTGCCAGCGTTGTCCGCATTATCGACGGGCAACAACAGCAGTTTGGCGTCCGTATCAACGACCTTGTCCGAGGTGGCGATATCAGCGCCAATGCCGATATATTACCTGGGGATATCGTTATTATTCCTGAGTCCTGGTTCTAAAATCGGAAAACTACATTATGCAAGAAGTCTTAGACCAGCTTAAAACTCTGGTTCACGGTGTGTGGCTGCATCGCTGGGTTGTAATATTGGTGGCATGGTTGATCTGCTTGATTGGCTGGCCTTTCGTGGTCAAATATCCCGATCAGTTCGAATCCCAAGCTAAGGTTTATGTTGATACGCAATCGCTACTGTCGCCGTTATTGCGTGGGTTGACCATTCAGACCAACCCGGCTCAACAGGTCCAGTTGATCGTAAAGACGTTGTTCACACGTCCTAATCTAGAAAAAATCGCCCGGCTTGCCGACTTGGATATCAAGGCTGACACCAGTCAGGATTTCGATCTGATGATTGTTCAGCTTAAGTCTGAATTAAAATTATCAACGGCAGGCCGCGACAATATCTATAGCATCTCCTATAGCAGCAAATCCGCCAACGACGCCAAAAACGTGGTTCAAGCCACATTGACCACGCTGGTGGAAAATACCCTTGGTGATAATCGGACAGATTCAGACATCGCAACCAAATTTATCGATCGCCAGATCGAAGAGTATGCAACCCGTCTGAATGAGGCAGACAACCGGCTTAAAGAGTTCAAAAAAGCCAACTATGAATTAATGAGCAACGATACTGGTTACTACAGCCGTATCCAGAGCCTTAAAGCTACTATCGCCAGCGTCAACCTCGAACTCAACGAGGCCAAGACACGACTCAAATCAGCTTCGCAACAACTGGCAGGCGAACAACCTACCTTCGGTATCATGCAGGACAGTTTCACCCCTCAATTCGGAGTCAGTTCCAGCTTCGATAACCGAATCGAATCGCTGGAAAACAATCTCGACGAACTGCGGCTGAAATACACCGATATCCACCCAGATATCAAAGAAACCCAACGCATTATCGATGATTTAAAGCGTAAACGTGATATTGAACTGGAAGAGCGCCATAAAGAGACAGAGCTGATCAACTCACAGCGCGGCAACAACGGCCTAAACGAAAACCCTGTCTATCAGGAATTGAAGTTAGCTCTAGCCCGCGAAGAATCCAACGTTAGTTCATTACGGGTCCGTAGCAATACCTACAAAGCTCAGCTTAAGGAGCTGCAATCCAAAATTGATAGTATTCCCGAAATTGAAGCCGAACTTAAAGCGCTGGATCGCGGTTACCAGGTCACCCAGGCAAAGCACACCGAACTACTGAACCGACGCGAATCGGCCCACCTATCACAGCAAGCGGATGCCAGCTCGAATAGTTTCCAGTTCCGTATTATTGACCCCCCTCGGATGCCAACGAAGCCGTCGGGGCCCAATCGTCCGTTATTTTTATCGGGCGTGTTAGGAGCGGCTCTTGCTGCCGGTCTGGGCTTCGCATTTCTGATCAGCCAAATAAAACCGGTGTTCTTCTCCGCCAGGCAACTCAATGCTGTTACGGGGTTTCCGGTATTAGGCTCGGTCAGCGTATACAGCACCGGAGAAGTCATTCGGCATCAGCGTAAAAAGAGATGGAGTTTTAGCCTATTGGTCATTGGCTTGCTGGGACTGTATCTGGGGATGCTATTACAGCAGCTCTTCCCTGATATCAACAACCAAGTAGCCCTGCTGTTGCCAGACATGCCAACAGAGTTCAAATCGGTCTATTTCAAAGCCAAGCTTATGTTGGCCAATTTGATCAACCAATTTTAGGGGAGTGACATGAGTACTATCGAACGAGCCCTAGAAAAACAGCGTCAATTGGAAGAGCAAAAACGCCACTTGCAGCAGCGCGAGCAAGAACGTCAAGCCAAAGTTCAAACCCTCGAAGAGGCGACTCCCTCCCCTCGGTATGAACCGCAGACGCTAGCCTTTGGACCCGCAACGCAAACCTCACTACCGGAAACAAAATCATCTCCACAGCCAACAGAACCCATTACTCAAGCCTCCGAACAGCATCAAGGACAACAGCCATCGAGTTCTGATAAAAATGTGCATATCGATATTCATCGCCTTGAATCAATGGGAATGGTGTCACCGACGGAGAGTTTTACCAAGATCAAGGAGGAATATCGCTACATTAAACGGCCGCTGCTGAATAATGCATTTGGCCCCGGATCCAAAACCCTAGACCAACCCAACCTTGTTATGGTGTCCAGCAGTTTCCCCGGCGAAGGCAAAACTTTCACCACCATCAATCTAGCCATCAGCATGGCGATGGAAGAAGATCGTCAGGTACTCTTGATCGATGCCGATGTCATCAAACCGAGCATCTGCAATCGCCTTGGCATTGTCGATCAACCAGGATTAATGGATTACCTGACCGGCAAGGTCGAGGTCAACGATATAATTATCAGCACCAATATCCCTAACCTGAAACTGATCACCGCAGGACGTCACCACCATCACTCCAACGAGATGATCGCCAGTGAAAAAATGAAACGGTTCATGGAAGAATTGTCAGCGCGCTATCCGGATCGAATCGTTATCTTTGATACCTCCCCTTTACTGGGCGCCAGTGAGACCAACGTTTTGGCACAAATGACAGGCCAAGCAGTCGTGGTTGTGGAAGAGAAAAGAACCACTCATAGCCAGCTTAAACAAGCGCTCAGTCTGTTAAATCCCGATATGGCAGTAGGTCTGGTGCTCAATAAGTCAAACAGTCGGAAGGATAACTATGGCTACTACTACGCGAGTTCCTAGATTTGCAGTCAGACTGTCATTACTAGGACTTTTGTTCGCATCCGGACTGTCCCATTCAGAGGAAACCAAAGACTGGGATATCAGCCCTAATCTGGGGCTTGAACTGGCCTACACCAGCAACTTGGACCTCACTCCTGACAACGAAATAGACAGTTTTATCAGCCGTATCAATCCAGGAATAGGGATCAGCCAAGCAGGGCGTAACCTCAAACTGGGAGTTGATTACAGCCTCTCGCTGGTAAATTACAGCTCTGAAAAACACAGCAATGATTACTACCACAATTTAAATGCCTTTGCCGATGCTGAGCTGGTCGATGACCGGCTGTTTTTGGATACTCGCGCGACAGTGTCGCAAGAACTGATCGATAATCGAAATTCAGGAATCGGCGATCCTAGCGTAGCGCCTGACAGCTACACCAGCACCCTGACCTTTGTCATAACGCCGACCTGGAAGCAGCGTATCGGTGACTATACCAACATAGGTATTAGCGCGACCTACGACGCCGTTATCTATGAACGAGGCGACAATGAGGACAGCGAAAGCCTCGAATACAACTTCTTTGCAGACACCCATGACAACCCCAATAAAGTATATTGGACACTCGAAGCGCGCCAGGACAACGCCAGACCCCGTGGTGGCGATACATCCCTTGTCAAAGAAGATTTTATCGAAGCTCAGTTAGGCTACCGCTACAGCCGGCAACTCAACCTTCGAGCCGGCGGCGGTTACATTGACAACCACGTCAAGTTCTCCACTGATCCATCATTGGAGGCGGGGTCATTCTGGTCGGCAGGACTAACTTGGAACCCGACTCCTCGTGCAAATCTGGACATGTATTACAGTTCCCAAGTTCAGACCGGTAGCGGCCAAGGCCTGACCTTCACCAACCGACATAAATACAGTTTCTGGTCGCTGTCTTACAACAAGAGCCTGAGTAGCACTCGAGACGAACTGTTACAATTTGCTCCTGTTGGCTCCGCAATCTGCCCTGATACTGTTGATTTCAGCCTGAATGATGACTGCACAATTGTTGGTGCTGGAGAGCAAGCTATTGCAGGCCCAGGCGAGCAGGTGGTAGGGCTATTTACTCCAATATCCACCCCAAACGAAGGCCGCTTTATTCGTGAAGCCCTCAACGCCAACGTCAGCTATCGTCGTAGCAAGAGCACCGTCACGTTTGGATTATTTGGCATTCAGCGTACCTACCAGAACCTAAATGGGCGGGTAGAAGAAGACTACGGGGTCAATGCTGGTTGGGCGTTGCGGCTATCAGGGCGAACTTCGGCTAACATAGACCTGAACTGGTCGATATTAGAACCCAACACCAACGAAACAATCACCGAGCGCGATCATAAACAAGGGGTCAACCTTGGTTTAACCCGTAGACTGAGCACGGATACATCGGTCAAAACTGCACTAAGATTTAACAAGCTGCATTCCGACGATCCAAGCCGCGATTACGACGAGTACGGTGCCAGCGTTAGCCTAAACCACACGTTTTAACGAGATTACTGCATGTACGAATCCCATTTTGGCTTAATTACCAAGCCATTCCAGCTCAGCCCCGATCCGGATTTTTTCTTTTCCAGTTCGGGTCATAAGCGGGCAATGTCGTACCTACAATACGGCCTGGGGCAAGGCGAGGGGTTTATTGTTGTTACCGGCGAAATTGGTACCGGTAAAACCACCCTGATGCGTAACTTGCTTAACAACATTGACCAGAGCCGGGTCATCGCCGCGCAATTGGTGACCACCAAGCTTGAGGCCGATGACCTGCTGCGGTTGATCTGCAGCTCGTTCGGTCTGCCAGCCGAAAACAAGGCCAAAGCGGTTTTGCTGCAGCAGTTCCACGACTTTTTACAATCGGCGCACCACGTCGGAAAGCGAGTATTGCTGATTGTCGACGAGGCGCAAAACCTGCCCGCCAGCGCCATCGAAGAGCTACGGATGCTGTCCAACTTCCAACTGACCGATGCCCCTCTACTACAAAGCTTTCTCCTGGGGCAGCCGGAGCTCAGAGGGATCATCCAACGCCCCGACATGGAACAGTTCAGACAGCGGATCATCGCCTCCTGTCACCTCAAACCCTTAGAGGCGGTAGAGGTGAAAGAGTATATCCAATGGCGCTTATCGGTAGCGGGCTGGGCCCAAAACCCTAAATTTACCGATATCACCTTTGCCGTCATCCATGGCCACACCGGCGGCGTACCTCGGCGTATCAACATCTTTTGTGATCGGTTGCTGTTGTTCTGCTTTTTGGAAGAGATCAGCACGATTACCGTCGATGCCGTCAACACCGTCGCCACCGAACTGTCCGATGAGTTAAATCCACAGGTCGACTATTCGCGTGCACCGGTGGTAGCAGCTCCCCCTGTTCCAACCCAAGCCCCGGTAGCGGTATCAACACCGGCATTCTCAGGACGAGAACTGGAACAGTTGCAACAGATTGAACAGAAGATCGCCTCAATCAACAACTATCTAAACCAGACGCTAGAGGAGAAGCTTGAGTTGATTCGTACACTGGATAAAAAACTCAAGCAAAAGATCAACCAACTAATGGAGTGAGTAGGACTACCAGATCTGGTTGGCTATCACTGTCTATCGTTACTGGAGATATTGTTTGAACAACATCTCCAAGTCCTGCTGAGTCTGCAAATAGTTAGCCTGAAACACCCCGCCCAGCTCCAGACAAGCTGCTCGCTGCTGCTGATCCAGCTGCCCATCTCCCCCTAACAGCTGCTGTGGCCCCAGCATCGCCTCAACACCGGACTTATTTTCTGACAACAGCAACGATACTTGTTCTGACTCCAACAGCTGTTCAAATTCAGCCCGATGGTTAACATCAAGCCGGGCAAGCAGCTGTTGCCGGGTCGCGCCCACATCGTAATGCGACACCACATTGGCTGTACAACGGGTACCTTCAAACAGTTGTAGCTGATCGGTATAGATCAGCAATTCAACAGAGGTAAATTTGAGCCGTTCCAGTAACGAATCCGCCCCCTGCCCTCCCCAACTCAGCGACGACAGCAAACAACTACTCAGACTCAGCAGCAGCAACCCTCTGCGCATCATTGCAGCGTCTCCGAGGTCGATTTGTCGGCACGCCATACCGAGCCGCTGCTCTTCTTATCGATCCGGTCCAGCATAGCCTCGTGGGCACTAAGCTCTTGCTCGGAGGCTTTCACCAGCTGCAATGAATACTTCCCGGGGTCGACCGGACGCACAGCACTAGCGATACCATCGGCGTCACCACTGTGGCCCAGCGATAAACTGGTCTGGCCACCGGTCATCATCAGGTAGACATCGGCCAGTATCTCAGAATCGAGCAAGGCGCCGTGAAGGGTACGCTGCGAGTTATCGATCATATAATTTTTGCACAACGCATCGAGCGTGTTGCGCTGCCCGGGACGCATTCTGCGAGCCATCGCCAACGTATCCAGTACGCTAGCCAAATCATCGATGGTGCCATTACCCGGCCCGGCCAGACCGAACTCGTGGTTCAGAAACCCAACATCAAACGGAGCATTATGAATGATCAGTTCGCCACCACGGATAAACTCCTGAAACTCATGCATCACGTCTTTGAACAACGGCTTATCAGATAAAAAGTCGGTGGTAATACCGTGAATCGCCACCGCATCTTCGGGCACATCTCGTTGCGGGTTAACATAACGATGGTAGGTCCGCCCGGTCAGTTTACGATTGACCATTTCAACGCAACCAATCTCGATAATTCGATGGCCCGCCGAGGGTTCGATGCCAGTGGTTTCGGTATCCAGTACTATCTGTCTCATCACAACTCCTGCAGGTGCTTTATCCGAATATGACAAGCTAACGAAGCCGCCTATCTTATCACAGCCTGAATGACTACAATGCCGGCTTGCAGAGGAGAGGCGTGTTGAGCGAGACAAAACAGATCCAAGTTTTTACCGATGGTTCCTGCCTGGGCAATCCCGGTCCCGGGGGCTACGGTGCCCTGCTGGTTTATAAAGACCACCGTAAAGAGTTGAGCCAAGGCTTCAAGCTCACCACCAATAACCGGATGGAGCTGCTCGGCGCCATCGAAGCGCTGGCTTCGCTAAACGAACCCTGCCAAGTGATTCTGACCACCGATAGCCAATATGTCCGTAAAGGGATTACCGAGTGGATTCATGGCTGGAAGAAAAGAGGCTGGAAAACGGCCAGCAAGCAGCCGGTAAAGAATGTCGACCTATGGCAGCGCCTGGATGTGCTAAACCAGCAACACCAGCTAGACTGGCGTTGGGTTAAAGGGCATAGCGGTCACCCTGAAAACGAGCGGGTCGACGACCTGGCGCGCGAAGCGGCTGAAGGGAACGTGTTACTCGATGACGCGGGATTTTCTGGCTAACAATCTTCGTATAGGTCCCAAAAAAGAAAACCCCTAAGTCGGTAACTCAGCCCCCATAAAGCGATTATTGATCAGCTGCCGGACCTGCTCGTCATGGTCGAGAATATAGTCGAGAAAGGCCTGAGCTGCCGGCGATAAGCGCTTATCGACCGAGTGCACCAAACACCAGCTTCGAACAATCGGAAAAGTTTCCATATCCAAGCTGACCAAACAGCCGGTAGCCAACTCTAACGCCATACTAAAGCGCGATAGAATCGATATCCCCAATCCTGCCATCACCCCCTGCTTGATGGTTTCACTGCTACCCAGCTCCATCGTTCGCGGCAAGCTGATACCATTTTCACGCAGATGATCCTCGATCGCTTTGCGCGATCCGGATCCCTTCTCACGGGTTAAAAAACGCTCTTGCGTTAACGCCTCGATCGGTACCCGTTTTTGGCTTGCCAGAGGATGATCGGGCGGCACAACCGGGAACATCGGATTATCAAGAATTGGATAAGATTTAAGTTTCATATCTTTGGGGACTTGCGCCATCAACACCAAGTCATCTTTGTTATTGATCAGCCGCTGCACCACGCTATCACGATTGGTCACCACCAAGCTCATATCGACATCGGGATAATGGCGATTGAACTCGCCAATAAGATGCGGTGCAAAATACGTGGCGCTGGTCACCGTGGCGATACGCAAGCTACCGTGCATCCCCCCTTTCATCTGGGTTAACGCCATCTCCAGGCTATCCAAACGGTTAAATATGTCATCACAGGCGAGCTGCAGCTCTCGCCCCGCATCGGTCAAGTACAGTTTTTTACCTATGTATTCAAACAACGGCAAACCGACATGCCCTTCTAGCTGTTTGATCTGAATACTCACCGCAGGCTGAGTCAGGTGCTTCTCTTCAGCCGCTTTGGTGTAGCTCATATGCCGAGCGACACATTCAAACAACGTCAATTGGCGCAATGTCATTTTCATAAATAGCGCTCTTAATAGGCCTGTATCAGACTGTGGTTTCAGGCACAAAAAAGGGGCCTGCAAGCCCCTTTGATTTATTGCTAACAAATTTGAGGCTTAGCCGACAAACTTGATCATCACGCCGGCGGCTACCGCAGAGCCGATAACACCGGCAACGTTAGGCCCCATCGCGTGCATCAACAAGAAGTTCTGCGGATTGGCTTCCAAGCCGATCTTGTTCGATACCCGCGCGGCCATCGGTACTGCCGAAACGCCAGCCGAGCCGATCAGCGGGTTGATCGGAGTACTGCTGAACTTGTTCATCACTTTAGCCATCAGCACACCACATGCGGTACCGATACCAAAGGCGATCACACCCAGCACCAAGATCCCCAGCGTATTGAGGTCCAAGAATTTATCGGCACTCAGTTTTGAACCGACCGATAATCCCAAGAAGATGGTAACGATATTGATCAGCGCGTTCTGCGCTGTATCGCTAAGGCGTTCAACCACACCGCACTCACGCATCAGATTACCGAAACAGAACATCCCCAGTAGCGGTGCAGCATCGGGTAGCAACATCGCCACCAAAAGAAGCAGCACTAGCGGGAAAAATATCTTCTCGGTCTTGCTGACGTGGCGCAGCTGGGTCATCTGTAGCTTACGCTCGGACTCGGTGGTCAACAGCCGCATGATCGGCGGTTGAATCATCGGTACCAACGCCATGTACGAGTATGCCGCAACAGCGATCGCACCCAGCAGGTGTGGCGCCAATAGACTCGCTACGTAGATAGCCGTCGGGCCATCAGCACCTCCGATGATACCGATAGCCGCAGCATCCTTGATACTGAAGTCCATCACGCCCAGCGAGGTAAGCCCCACCGCACCCAACACCGTCGCAAAGATGCCGAACTGTGCCGCAGCACCCAGAAACAACGTCTTGGGATTAGCCAGCAGCGGACCAAAATCGGTCATCGCGCCAACACCCATGAAGATGATCAACGGTGCAGCACCACTGGCGATAGCCACGGTATAAAAGTTATACAGCATGCCGTTATTAAAATTGGCATCCTGTACGGTTTGCACTGCCAGCAGATGCGACGCCGCATCGGCGTTGGCATAAGCCACTTTAATCGCCTTGGTATCGGCACCTCCATCAAGACCAACGGCCTGCGCTAGTGATGCCAGCACCTCTGGGCCACCCAAATGCAGTGCATTTTCGACCGCAGAGAAAGCCAGACCGGCTTCGGGAATATTGGCCAAAATACCGCCAAACCCGATAGGCACCAACAACAGCGGTTCAAAGTTTTTCTTAATTGCCAGGAACAACAGCATCATACCAACCGCGATCATCAACGCTTGGCCAAACTGCAGGTTGAACAGGCCCGAGCTGGTAAACAGCAGGATCAGCTTTTCCATCGTCTTTCAGCCCTTATGCCAGAGACAGCAGGGTATCGCCCACTGCTACTGAATCACCTTCTTTAACCGTGATAGAGGTTACCCTTCCGCCTCTGGCTGCACGGACCTCGGTTTCCATCTTCATCGCTTCCAAAATGAGCAGTACATCACCTTCCTGAACCTGATCACCGATAGCTACCTCTACCTTCCAGATATTACCCGCCAACGGTGCGGCAACCGGCTCACCATCTGTTGCAGCAGGAGCAGCGGCTGTAGCAGCAGGGGCTGCGCCACCGGCAACCGGTGCCAGCGCAGTGACATCACCACCCTCGGCAACCTGTACTACGTAGCTTTGACCATTCACATTAACGGTGTAGACCTCTTCCCCGCTGGCAGCCTTAGTCGCTGCAGGCGCAGCTGCTGCCTGGGCCGATTCCAGCGTAGGTGCTGGTTCAAAGGCATCAGCGTTGCCGCGGTTCTGCAAGAATTTCAAACCGATCTGTGGGAACAGCGCATAGGTCAGCACGTCATCGATCTCTTGCTCCCCCGAGTCAAGACGGAAGCCATGCTCTTTCGACAGTTTACGCAGTTCGTTGGTCAGCTTGTCCAGCTCAGGCTCAAGCAGATCGGCAGGACGACAGGTGATCGGCTCAGCACCATCTAGCACACGCGCCTGCAACTCGGCGTTGTATTCAGCCGGAGCGGCACCGTACTCACCTTTTAGAATACCGGCCGTTTCTTTAGAGATGCTCTTGTAACGCTCTCCCGTCAAGACGTTCAATACCGCCTGAGTGCCTACGATCTGGGAAGTCGGCGTTACCAGAGGGATCAGACCCAGGTCTTCACGAACGCGAGGGATTTCAGCCAGCACTTCGTCAAACTTATCCGCTGCACCCTGCTCTTTGAGCTGGCCTTCCATGTTGGTCAACATGCCGCCCGGTACTTGAGCTACCAAAATGCGCGAATCGGTACCTTTGAGCGAGCCTTCAAACTGTGCGTACTTTTTCCGTACTTCACGGAAGTATGCGGCAATCTCCTCAAGCTTGAGCAGATCCAGCCCAGTATCACGACCCGTACCGGCCAATGCTGCAACTACTGTCTCAGTCGCTGTATGACCGTAGGTCATCGACATAGACGAAATAGCGGTATCAACGCGATCAATACCGGCTTCAATCGCCTTCAAGATGGTCATATCGGACAAACCCGACGTTGCGTGGGCGTGCAGCTGCACCTCCAGATGAGTTTGAGCTTTAAGACGCGAAACCAGATCAAAAGCATCGGTAGGTGTCAGGATGCCGGACATATCTTTGATACAGATAGAGTCGGCACCCATATCTTCGAGCTGCTTAGCAAAATCGACCCACATCTCAGTGGTGTGGACCCGGCTCTTGGTGTACGAGATAGTCCCTTGGGCATGACCCTCAACTCGCTTGACCGCTTTAAGCGCCGTTTCCAGATTGCGAACGTCATTCATCGCATCAAAAACGCGGAACACATCAACGCCGTTAGTCTTGGCACGCTCGACAAACTTGCCAACCACATCGTCGGCATAATGCCGGTAACCGAGAATATTCTGCGCCCGGAACAGCATCTGCTGTGGAGTATTCGGCATCACTTTCTTCAATTCACGAATACGCTCCCACGGATCTTCACCGATAAAGCGAATGCAGGAGTCAAAGGTCGCGCCACCCCAGCTTTCCAGCGACCAGTACCCGATTTGATCGAGCTTCTCGGCGATTGGCAGCATGTCGTCCAGACGCATACGGGTCGCAAATAGCGACTGGTGCGCATCCCGTAGCACGACATCAGTAATTCCCAACGGTTTCTTTGTATCGGTCATGGTATGTGGCCTTCTTGTTTTCCGAGAATTTTGAAAAAGTAGTTAATAGAGGCAATTAGCGCGGGTGACGCGCCCGGTACTGTTTGATAGCCGCGGAGATGACCGCAACCAGCTGGCCCTCATCGGGAGCGGCAACAGCAGCGGCCCGCGAGGCTCTGGGCGCAGCAGGGGCAGGTTCGGGGATATATTTACCAACTAGACGCGACATCAATCCCGTGGCAAAAATTAACAAGGTTAAAAACACGAACACGAAGCCCATGCCGAATACCATCAAGGTCAAACCTTCATTAATCAGGTTGCTTGATTCCATCACAATCTCCTGCCGCCAATTCATTCGTTGTGATCAGCCTTTCTATTACATAAAAAAGCCGCCTATTATTTTGAGGCACTAACCATAGCCCGAGACAATCATAAAATATAATTAATAATATTGATAACTAGCATAAATAAAAACTTATACATACGAATAAATATTAATCATTCTTACTAATAATAAAATAAACAAAACTAATACACCTACTGACCGTCTAGCCCATTGACCTATCTTTTGCATCGGATCGAGGCTTAGACGTTTGATGGTGGTGCTCAGCCTGGCTGGTACGCCTTGCAGGCAATGGGAATGCAAAGCGGCGCCTCCAGTTGCGGCCAACAGGTGTTGCAGCATAGGTCTCCTTAGCCGCAGCCACCACCCAAAACGCGCCATTAATCGATTTTGATCGTTTCCCCCAGCGTTCAAAGCAGCCCATCCGCTGCATCCAACGTGCACTCTGCAAAGGGGGACGGTAAAAGCCAGATTCGACCCGATCAAATTTCATCTCTAATAAGCGTAACCAGTCGTGCAGCCGGCGATAGGTCATAAAGTGCCCCATCCAGGGGACCTGCTCGCGCCGTTTCGGCAACAAGCGCTGCACGCCCCAAAAACTCAACGAGTTAAACCCCACCACAATAAGCCGCCCACCCGGGCGCAACACCCGTACTGCCTCACGCAACACCTGATGGGGGCTGCAGGCAAAATCAAGCGCATGATGCAGCACCACTGCATCGACACATTCACTGGCAATCGGTAAGGTTTCCATCTCTGCCACCAAGCTGGTCTCTGGCATACCCAGATAGCTAGCCGATACCAGTTTGAAACTGTGGCCCGCCGGCGACTGCGTGGTCAGCTCTGCACGATCGAGGGCACTGATCTGCAGCAGATGGTAACCGTATAGTTTGGGCATCAAATCATCCAGCACACGCTGCTCGTGCTTTAATAGTTGCTGCCCGAGGTCTGATTCAAACCACTGATTAATACTGCCTTGTAACTCCGCCAACGGCGGTAAATCCGACTCTTTCAGCCAGTTCACACACGCCTCTCCTTAAGTGCCGAGCTAAGGTGGTGACAACCTATCAAGCGCCACCGTATTTGATAGGCTATATCAACCTCCCCCAAACAATTTAGAGATAGTGCAGCCTTTAATCATTCAACACAACAACCTAAATCTATCGCTTTTGCTTTTGCATAAATACGGGTAAGTTGAGATCTATTAACCGTCGCCTACACGAGGTCATTATGTTTCAGATAAGTCCCATCAGTGCCTTTAACGATAACTATATCTGGATGCTGCAACATCCTGCTCATCCCGGCTTAGCCGTTGCTATCGATCCGGGTCAAGCCGAGCCCGTTGAAGCCTGGCTGGAACAACATAACCTGAAGCTAGCAGCCATTTTAGTCACTCACCACCACCCTGATCACACCGGAGGGATCAGCGACCTGTCAAAACCTGGAGTCACCATCTACGGCCCGGCCAACTCCCCCTTCAGCGATATCAGCCAGCCGCTACACGACGGTGATCAAATCGAGCTCTTAGGGCAAAGGCTTACTATCAAAACCGTACCCGGCCATACGCTTGATCACCTCGCCTATGTCACCAGCGCTGCAAATTCGGATGAGGTCACTCAACTGTTTTGCGGTGACACTCTATTTGTCGGTGGCTGTGGTCGACTGTTTGAAGGCTCGGCAGAACAGATGCAGCGTGCGATGGCGTTCTTCCGTAGCCTGCCCGATAATACTCAAATCTGCTGCGCCCACGAATACACTCTGGCAAATCTGGCTTTTGCCGCTGCCGTTGAACCCAATAATGCAGCGATCCAAAACACTATAAGCCGCTGCCAGCAACTCAGAGATCAAGGCCTTCCTACAGTACCGGGAAGCATCGCAGAAGAGCGGCTGATCAACCCGTTCATGCGCTACGACCACCCAGATGTCATCAGTGCGGCCAAACAGACTAGTGGTCAAACACCACAGGATGAGATTGAAGTCCTAGCGGCGATCCGAAAATGGAAGGACAATTTTTAAACCTAGATCCTTAGATCTAGATCAGCTAGCGGTTGGTTTCAGCTTGACCAGCTCTGTCCCCCTCAATAAACTGCGAGGAAATTTGGCGCGCGTGCAACACTAACGAGCGCGCTATTGCGATCAATTTTACATCCGAGGTGGTCGGTGAATACATTATCTAAACACCGTAGCCGCCTCTCGATTGGCCTGCTATTCACCTCCGTCATCGCAGGCTGTCAGACGCTGATGCCGCTCGCCGAACCCACCGCTGCTGAGACTCAGCAAACGGCCATAGTTCAGACGACGGTTCAGACCAGCATCGAACCAACCCACGCGATTCCCGTCATTACCCCCGCATACGAGCAGTTTTCAGAGCAACCTGAACTCCCTGTCACGACCGAGCCAGAGCAGGTGGTTAGCCAGCCAGAATTACTTGTCGAGCCACTACCCGAATCTGCACCCGACCTATGGCAGCTAACTCGCGAAAACTTCGGTCTCGACCACAGCATCGATAACCCTCGGACCCAGGCTCAACTTAACTGGTACAGTCGCCACCCCAAATATCTCGACCGTATGGCGGATCGCGCCCGACGTTACTACCACTATGTTTTACATCAAACCATCGAACGGGGCCTGCCTTCCGAGCTAGCCCTGCTGCCCATTGTCGAAAGTGCCTACGATCCGTTTGCCTACTCGCATGGCCGTGCTGCAGGCCCGTGGCAGTTCATCCCGATGACCGCCAAACGGTTTAAGCTCAAGCATAGCTGGTGGTACGACGGTCGCCGCGATATCCAAGCCTCCACCACCGCCGCCCTGGATTATCTCGAGCTGCTTAACAAGCGCTTTGATGGCGACTGGCTGCTGGCGCTGGCTGCGTATAATGCCGGTGGCGGCAATGTTTCCAAAGCGGTGCGCAAAAACCGCGAACGCGGGCTGCCGATCGATTTTTGGTCGCTCAAACTGCCCAAAGAAACCAGCGCTTACGTTCCCAAACTGATCGCTTTGGCTAAGTTATTCGATGCGCCAGAAAGCTATAATCTAACGCTTAAATCGCTACCCAACCAACCCTACTTTACAGCGGTGGATACCGGCTCGCAGATCGATCTGGCCAAAGCAGCTCAACTGGCCGAGATTAGTATCGAAGAGCTATACCTGCTCAACCCTGGCTTTAACCAATGGGCCACCGACCCCGAGGGACCGCACCAGTTATTGATACCGTTTGATAAAGCGGAAACCTTCCAACTCGCTCTGCAGGACTATCCGGCCGATAAACGCGTTAGCTGGGCGCGCTACAAAATCAAGCCCGGCGATAGCCTGATCAGTATCGCCAAGCGCCACAACACCACGGTAGACACTCTGCGCAGCACTAATTCGATTAGCGGCAATCGCATTCGTGCCGGCCAGATGATGCTAATCCCCAAAGCATCGCAACAAGCAAAAACCTATGCCTACAGCCAAGGCCAACGGCAGGCCAAGAAAAATCAGCGCATCGCATTGCGTTCGGGTAAAGACAAACTGAGCTATAAAGTTCGTTCGGGCGACAGCTTCTGGAAAATCTCCCGCCAATACGGTGTCGGCACACGAGAGTTGGCCGCGTGGAACCAGATGGCGCCCGGCGACCCACTCAAGATCGGCCAGAAGCTGGTGATCTGGCAACCTGCCGGTACCGTATCCAGCCAAACCACGCTCGCCAGCAGCGGCAACCGCCAGGTGATTCGAAAAATTGGCTATAAAGTTCGCAACGGTGATTCACTGGCGCGGATTGCCAGCAAGTTCAGCGTTAACCTCAATGATATCAAACGCTGGAACAGCAAAGCCGCGCAAGCCAAGTACCTCAAGCCCGGACAGCACCTGACACTATACGTTGACGTCACCCAGCTGCGCTAAAGCCCCCTAAGCTCAGAAAAAAATCACACAAACTCGGAACTCCAGCGTTATTGTTTCGGTCATAGCCCTGAACCCGATAATATCGGCCATAGCCTGCTAAACTCGCCTGAGCAGGCTCAGCCTGATATAACAACTGTGTTTCTAATCATCGTGTTAAGGATCTATGGCATGGCCGCCCTCACCCAATCATTGTTGGTTGTAATCTCAGTTTTATTCAGCTCTATAGTCTTCTCGGCATCCGCACCGCTGCAGCACGGTATCGCTATGCACGGCGAGCCCAAATACAGCGCCGATTTTACTCATTTCGATTACACCAACCCCAATGCCCCCAAGGGTGGCACCGTCCGCCAATGGGCGCTCGGCACTTTTGACAGCTTCAACCCGTTTATCATCAAGGGTACCGCTGCTGACGACATAGGGCTGATCTACGATAGCCTGATGAGCAAGGCCGAAGACGAGCCCTTCACCCAATACGGGCTGCTGGCCGAATCGGTCGAGCTGCCCGACGACCGTAGCTGGATCACCTTCCATATCCGCCCCCAAGCGCGTTTTAGCGACGGCCAGCCAGTCACCAGCGCTGACGTTATCCACACCTTTAAACTACTGCGCGAACAGGGCAACCCCTTCTACCGCGCTTACTACGCCGATATCCTCAGCATCGATGCACTGGACGATAAGACGGTCAAGTTCAGTTTCAAAAAAGGAGAGAATCGCGAGCTGCCGTTGATCGTCGGCGAAGTTTCGATCCTACCCAAGCATTACTGGCAGGACCGCGACTTTGCCAGCCCGGGGCTGGATATTCCGATCGGTTCGGGCCCATACCGCATTCTCTCGTTCGATGCTGGCCGCTCATTGAGCTACCAACTACGCGACGATTACTGGGGCAAAGACCTGCCGGTCAACCGTGGCCGGCACAACTTTGGCCAGATCCGTTACGACTACTACCGTGACAGCACCGTGGCGCTGGAGGCGTTCAAAGCGGGTGAATACGATTTCCGCCAAGAGACCTCTTCGAAAAACTGGGCTACCAGCTACAGCGGGCCGATGTTCGACAGCGGCGCTGTGGTGCGGACAGAGATCCGTCACGCTAACCCCACCGGCATGCAAGCCTTTATCCTCAATTCACGTCGACCACAGTTTGCCGACAGCCGGGTACGCCAAGCGCTGGCCTACGCCTTCGATTTCGAGTGGACCAACAAGAACATCTTCTACAACGCCTACACCCGCACCCACAGTTACTTTTCCAACTCCGAGATGGCAGCCAGCGAGCTACCCACTGACGCTGAGCTGGCTATCCTTGAACCGGTTCGCGACCAAGTCCCAGCCGAAGTGTTCAACGAGGTCTACCGCGCCCCATCCAGCAACGGCTCGGGCAACATCCGCACCCAATTACGCCAAGGCATGCGTTTGCTAAAACAGGCCGGCTGGGAAGTGAAGAACGGCAAACTGGTCAACGCCGCAGGTGAGCCATTCAAGTTTGAACTGCTGCTGGTACAAAAAGAGTTCGAACGGGTGGTCGCGCCGATGATACGCAACCTGCAAAAGATGGGTATCGACACCCACATCCGCATCGTCGATGTATCGCAGTACATCAACCGGATGCGCAGCTTCGATTTCGACATGATGGTCTACAGCTACGGTCAATCCAGCTCACCCGGCAACGAGCAGCGTGAATTCTGGCACTCGGCGATGGCCGATGTCGAAGGCAGCCGCAACCTGATGGGGGTTAAAAACCCCGCCATCGATTACCTCATCGACCAAGTCATCGCCGCACCCGACCGCGAGCAACTGGTGCTGCGAACCCGTGCACTGGATCGAGTACTGCAGTGGAACCATTACCTGATCCCGCAGTTTCATATCAGTAGCTATCGGGTCGCCTATTGGGACAAGCTGGCGATGCCCGAAGTCCGGCCGCAATACTCGCTCGGTTTTAGTAGCTGGTGGCTCAAATCGGCCTCCCAGGAAGTGACCAAAGGGGATGTCCGCCACTGATGGCCGCTTATATTTTCCGCCGTTTGCTGCTAATTATCCCCACCCTGCTCGGCATTCTGACCATCAATTTTTTGATCATCCAAGCCGCTCCCGGCGGCCCGGTTGAACAGACCTTGGCGCACCTGCAAGGCCTCAATATCGATGCTACCAGCCGCATCGGCAGCGCGTTGCAAACCGACATGGCGCAATCGGGCAGCAGTGGCGAGGGCAGCGGTTACCGTGGCGCGCGCGGGCTTGATCCGCAATTAGTGGCCGATATCGAGAAGCTGTACGGTTTCGACAAACCGGCGCATGAGCGTTTTCTACTGATGCTCAAGAACTACCTGATGTTCGATTTTGGCAACAGCTTCTTCAGCGACAAGCCGGTGATCGATCTGATTATCGAAAAGCTACCGGTGTCGATCTCACTGGGACTGTGGGCGACGCTGATCACCTATCTGGTATCGATCCCGCTGGGGATCAAGAAAGCGGTACGTGACGGCACTCCGTTCGATGTCTGGAGCAGTAGCGCGATCATCGTCGGCTACGCCATCCCCAACTTCCTGTTTGCGATCTTGCTGATCGTACTGTTTGCTGGCGGTACCTACTTCGACTGGTTCCCACTGCGCGGACTGACCTCGCCAAATTTCGACGAACTGAGTTTTTGGGAAAAAATCGGCGACTACTTCTGGCATATTACCCTACCGGTGATCGCCTCGGTTATCTCCAGCTTCGCCACCCTGACGATGCTGACCAAGAACTCGTTTCTGGACGAAATCAACAAGCAGTACGTGCTGACCGCTCGCGCCAAAGGACTATCCGAAAACCGGGTGCTATACGGCCACGTATTTCGCAACGCCATGCTGTTGATCATCGCCGGCATGCCCGCTGCGCTGATCAGCATCTTCTTTACCGGCTCGATGCTGATCGAGGTGATCTTCTCGCTCGACGGTCTTGGGCTGCTGGGCTATGAGGCGGTGATCAATCGCGACTATCCGGTGATCTTCGGCACACTGTATATTTTCACCCTGATCGGCCTGCTGCTAAAACTGGTGTCGGATATCACCTATGTGCTGGTCGATCCGCGGATCGATTTTGAGAGCAGG
>JBALWS010000229.1:0-2479 GCA_036960405.1 Halopseudomonas sp.
TTCCACATCTTCCAGAGTCATCAGGGTGTCGTCTTCGTCATCGATGGCAGCGAAAATTCGCTCGATAAAATAGCGCCCTCGCGGGACCCCCGCGTGTGGGTCGTAGCCGTCACCCGATAAACGAAGTTCCAGGCTATCAGCCAGAGAGGGCAGCTGTTGCCGCAATGATGAGGTTAGTGCCTGTATTGCCTCTTGGTGGTCGTGATAGATATCTAGAGCCCGACAAGGCATGCCTGCGCGACGAAAGATATCGATCTCTTGCGCGGCCTCGGCTAAGGCTGCCGTGCCGCCAAGGTTGCGCACCGCTGTGCCAAGCCATAGTGGGCCCAGGTCTACGTCCTGCAGCAAAATACGGGCTCCCTCGAGTTTGCGCTGTTCGGGATCGAGCGATTCCAGATGAAGGTTTCGCAGGTCCAGTACTCGATCCGGTAGGGTTCCCATTACCCTAATCAGTTGCTCGCCAACCTCCTCTTGGCGACGCCCGCGGCCGAGCCGATTAACAACATGGGCCACCAGACCGATCAGCCCGGCTATGACGGTGTAAGCGATAAAGAAGATCAGCGTTTCTGTGGGGAGGGCTTTTCCATGCCCCATGAACCAGCCTCCAATAGAAGCGGCTAGCGTTACTGGTCCGGCAGTCCAGGCCAGCTCGACCACCTTCTGGGTGGTCGACTTACTGGTGGCGACCTGGGTCAGACGGTTGATGCGGCTTTCACCACGATCTTCGATGGCCAGTCGCTTGGCGGCATTGTTGCGGTTGAATATAGACATGATGCGATCAATACTGCCCAGAGTTAAACGGAACGTCTTGAGGTGACGCTGAATACAGTCTGCATAACGTTATTTGCAGGTTCTTCGAGACTGGCTAGGCTGTTTCAAAAGAGCGCTGTTGTCAAAGGCAATCTGACGTGTTTATCGCAGGAAGTACGAGGGAGTGGTGAATGGTGGCGGTTTGTTGCAGCGAAATCAGACAATTCACGACTGTATCACTGATCCTGGCCTATCGCGGTATCGCGAGATGATTGAGGCGAGTAACCGTGAGAGCGCTTCTCGCTTGTTTCATGGAAGCCAAACTCTATGGCTTCCATGGCCGAACGCTTAACGGCTTGATATGAAGCGGTAGCCCCTTTATCTCAACCCTGGAGTATCTGTTCGAGCTTGAGCTGGTCGGCGGTAAAGTTGCGAATCCCTTCGGCCAGCTTCTCGGTTGCCATCGCATCTTCGTTCATCATCCAGCGGAACTGGGATTCAGTCAGACTCAGTCTGGGCTGGTTGGCATTAGACGCTTTAGCGTTGAGTTTGCGAACTAGCGTTCCATCGGTAGTTGCCAGCTCATCAAGCAGCGCAGGGCTAATCGTCAGTCGATCACAGCCAGCCAGTTCTATTATTTCACCGCTATTGCGGAAGCTGGCCCCCATGACGACCGTCTGGTAGCCGTGCTGCTTGTAGTAGTCGTAGATCTTAGAGACCGACAGCACGCCAGGATCCTCGGTAGCGCTATAGTCGTCACGGCCGGTCGATTGTTTGTACCAGTCGAGAATTCGGCCAACAAACGGTGAGATCAGAAATACGCCCGCTTCGGCGCAAGCTACGGCTTGAGCAAAGCCAAACAGCAGGGTCAGGTTGCAGTTGATCCCTTCGGCTTCAAGTTGCCGCGCGGCTTGGATGCCTTCCCAGGTCGAGGCGATTTTGATCAGCACCCGCTCTTTGCCGATACCGGCTTCCTTATAAAGATGGATCAGTCCATGGGCGCGTTCGATAGTGGCTTGGGTATCGAATGACAGCCTGGCATCGACCTCGGTTGAGATCCGGCCGGGAATCACCTTGAGGATCTGCTCACCAAAGCTGACCGCGAGTTTATCGGCCATCAAGTTCAACCCGCTGGTCTGGCTGAGGTTCTGGCGTAGCACCCAAGTACGGGCTTCCTCGAGCAGCGGGCGATACTGCTCTTGTTGAGCCGCTTTGAGAATCAGTGACGGGTTGGTGGTAGCGTCTTCGGGGGTGTAGCGTTCGATAGCAGCAAATTCGCCAGTGTCGGCCACTACAGTGGTCATGGCTTTGAGCTGTTGAAGCAGGTTAGACATTCCGTTCTCTCTTCTCGCTAAATCAATACAGTTACAGCAGCCGCGATTCAGGCGGCGAATAGGTTTGGCTTTATCAGCGCTAAGGCTTGTTTCAGAACCTCAACATCGGCCTCGGAGCGGAATGCATTCTCGCTGATGAAACGGCGGAAGCGTCGAGCGCCGGGTTGGCCCTGATAAAGCCCGAGTACGTGACGGGTGATCCAGCCGAGTTGCGCTCCTTGGGCAAGTTGCTGCTCACAATAAGCACAGAGCTGCAGCAGCATCTTATCCAGATCTACCGGTTTACCGTCAAACAAGGCTTGATCAACTTCGGCGAGCAATAATGGGTTTTGGTACGCCTCTCGACCGATCATAACACCATCAAGCTGTTGCAGGTGCTGTTGGCAGTCATCTAG